>DVLQ01000059.1 GCA_018715395.1 Candidatus Coprocola pullicola
CACATCATTTTCTCAATATTTCTCCTATTGCTTTCCTTTTTTCGTAATAAAATACTTTTCTTCTATATTTCGGCGCAAACACAATATGATATTTGCAATTCCATTTTGTATGCGATAAACTATGTATATCCATAATTCCCATATACGGACCTCCTTTTCACTATATTTCTTGCAGTTGGCAGACCGCAATTGTATTATAGTGAAAAGGAGTTTTTACTTCTACCTCAACGCCAGAAGGCTTTTTTGAACCACGCGTCTAACGCGTAGTTTTCTCTATACAAAAAAAAGACTGGCAACTGCCAGTCTTTATATGAAAAATGTTTGATATTATGAAGCATTAGTATCAAACTGTCGGAACCCCATTATTGTAATAACTGAAGTACGCCTTGAGGCACTTGGTTTGCCTGTGCAAGCATAGCCTGAGAAGATTGTAACAAAATATTGTTTTTTGTATATTCCATCATTTCTTTTGCCATGTCTGTATCTCTGATACGGCTTTCTGCTTCTGTCAGATTTGTTGTAGTTGTTTCCAAGTTGTTCAATGTATGATCCAGTCTGTTTTGAGTAGCGCCAAGTTTTGCTCTGACTCTGGAAACAGTATCAATAGCGTCTTTAATTTTATCTATACCTGATGCGGCATTATCTACTGTAGTAACATCAATATCCGCCACTTGCAATGCCTGCGCATGACAATCTTGAACACTAACTTTTAATTGATTAAAGGAATCTGCTGTATCGCCAATCTGAAGTTGCAGTCCGCCATCTCCTGTATAAGAACCGTCTTTGTCTGCAAAAATCAATGTGTTATTTGTTTTGTCAAAAGAATGTTTGATACCGTCTGCTGTCAACTGTTTAGAAAGATTTTCCAATGTATCTGTAATATTAGTGCCAAGACTAATTCTTGTGTTGCCTCTACCTACTGCCTGAGAGTTATCATCACTAAACTCATATGTTTTGCCATTGATTGTGATAGTATCCCCACTTTTTAAGTTTGCAACGCCGTCTTTTACAGTCAATGTTTTTCCATCGTCTTTTCCGGCTACTGTTGTTGCAGAAATCTGGTCATTTTGATCTGTTGTTTCAATTCCTGTAAATGTAACTGCACTTGCTCCTTTTCCTCTTGCAGTAATAGAAATCACACCATTTGTATTATCTACAATATCAAAGTTTTTCACAATATCTGCATTATTTTTTAATGCCGCTACAATTGCAGCACCATTGCCATTTGCGTCAGTGTCATCTGCTGTGTAACTGATTTCTATTTTCTGAGCTTGACCATTTTCATCTTTATAATGGAATGTCAGTTTTTCTGCATTACCAGAACCTGTTTCAACATTAATGGTTACTTCCTGAGCCACAGCTTTTTGGTCACTGATGACTAAATCAGCAGAGGATACAGCAATCTGGTCGCCACTTTGATTTTCTTTCATTTGGTCTAAATTTTTGAATATCAGTTTTGTAGCATCATTTTTGCTAATTTCTACATCATACCCATCTTTTTTCAACTGTGCAGCTAACGCCTGTGCCGCTGTTCCATCAGTAGCTCCTCTGGTGATACCAATATTACCTGTAGAAGCAGTTCCACCTGCTGAAATAAATTCATATGTTTTTCCGCCAATGGTAATAGTATCGCCATCTGCAATATCAGTACCAGTACCATCTGTATCACTTGTACTTAAATCAATCTGATATCCTGCCACTTCTGCTTGTTTTGTTGTAACATCTTCGCTGATTGCACTAGCTGTTGCTAAATTATTTACTGCTGTAGTAACATCAGCTCCAGTAGCCGTTTTAAAGCTGAGAAGCTCTGCACCGGAAGCAGCATCTTTTGCAGTAATCACAATACCATTTTCATTACCACCAGCACCGGCAGTAGCTGTAGATGTAATATTGAATAATTCTCTAAATTCAGCTAAATCATTAGGATCATTATTTACAGTTGTCAATTGTAAACCTGTACCACTGCTTAATGCTGCAGCTAAACCTGCAACGTCAGCAACACCAGCTGCAGTACCTTCGGCCAATGTAATTGTTTTTGTTTCTCCTTTGCTGTTTCTAAATGAAATTTCATAAGCATCAAGTCTGTCAGCTTTAGTCAGTGTATTAGCAGCACCATCACTAAAAACGCTTTGTTTTGCCTGTGCGTCCTGCAAGCCGCTAACAAAATCAGCAGCAGCCAACTCTCCCTCTACACTTACAAGCTGTTTTTCACTGGCACTTATAGCAGAATCTGACAAAGAGCCGTCTAAAAGGTTAATGCCATTGAAATTGGTAGAATCGGCAATTCTGTCAATTTCATCTTGAAGTTCTGTGATTTCATCCTGCAGTTTTTGTCTATCTGCATCAGAGTATGTGCCGTTAGACGCCTGTGTGGAAAGTTCCACCATTCTGTTTAACATAGAATGTACTTCTGTTAAAGCGCCTTCTGCAGTCTGCACCAATGAAATACCATCTTGTGCATTTTGTTGAGCTGTTTGCAAACCTGTAATTTGCGCTCTCATTTTTTCAGAAATTGCTAAACCGGCAGCATTATCTGCGGCACTGTTGATTTTATAACCTGATGATAATTTTTGCAGATTTTTTGCTAAAGCATTGTTATTCCCGCTTAATTGGTTGTAAGAGTTTAATGCAGATATGTTATGTTGAATAATCATAAAAAGACCTCCTTGAATACTGTCAGGGGCATCCTTTCCCCTCTTTTTTACAATTTGTTTATTTATTTCAATTTCTATGGGAAGGGCCCTTTGTCCCATAAAAACGAAAATCAATGTTATTTTTTGGTTTTGCCTAATTTTCTTGTTCTTTGAATGCACTCCGGCACAGGGTGACTTTTTTCATAATTTTCGCCACGCTCAATGCTGATGTCTTTTGGAGCATCAATGGCTAAACGCAGACAACCATCTATTGCCACAACTTCTACAATAATGTTGCCTCCAATGACGATGTATTCTCCCGGATTCCTTCCCACAGACAGCATATAAACTCCTCCTTGATTTTTAAAAAATAGTGATACTATTGTTGATGGGTAAAAAAAATAGCATTCTGATTTTCAAAAAGTATAGTATTTCTCTTACCCGTCTATTCTATATATCGTCACACTATTTTAAATATTAATAGTTTTACTATTATTTTTTTTATTTGTAATACTATATGGTGAAATAGAGGCTTTTTTTATAAACTAATTCTAAGGTGGGTGAAAAAGATGGCATTTAGTCAGGAAGAGCTGGGTAAAAGAATACGCAATGAAAGAATTAAAAATAAATTGACCATAGAACGATTATGCGAACTTCTGGATGTATCTCCTTCCTTCATTGGACTGGTAGAACGTGGGACAAGCGGTATCAGCTTAGAAAAATTATGTCGTCTTTCCGAAATTTTTCAAGTTTCCACGGATTATCTTATCAAAGGCATAGAAAATCCAAATATGCCCGAAAAAAAAACAACAGTAAATTCCTTAGACATACTAAACACTTATCTGTATAACTACACAGACGAAGAAATCACATTTGTTTTGGACTTACTGAAATTTATGAAGCCTCGTATCGAAATCAAATCAAAAATGAAAAAATAAAATACATCATGAACAAAGGGACTTTTGTAAAAATAACAAGATGTTATATTTCAAAGTCCCTTCTTTTTATGTCGTTGTTAAAACAATTTGAAGGGAGGTAAAATATA
>DVLQ01000060.1 GCA_018715395.1 Candidatus Coprocola pullicola
AATCCTTCCCCATCCAGTTAAGACGACTGACAGGTCGTCTTTTTTTATGAAAAAAATTACGCAATAGTTGCATAGTTCAAAAGAGCCTAATGACGTTGAGACAGACATACTCCTTTGATTATAATATAAATGCTGTCTGCCAACTGCAAGAAATAATCGAAGGAAGGGTTATTAAGACGAGTCTTATTGCCAATCAATTAGGAGAAGGTCAACTAGGATAACAGCTGACAATAGAGTCGAAAAACCTTTGTAGGGGCAGTAGATAACAGAGGTGTAGTTGGTAGACTAAGTTATGCGTTTACGCATAAGCGAGGAACGAAAGACTATTCCCCCATAGAAAAAACTACCTACTAGACAAGTGAAGGTTTTTTATACTAATAAAATATAAGAATTTTTAAATAATTTTGTTATTTTATTTTAATTGTTTTTTATTTGCATTCTTAGATTGATAGGATATGATACATATTGTAAACAAAAATCCTAACAAATAGAAAATAGAAAGAAGGAATGTATATGAAAAAACAATTTGCTATTACCTTTGCAATAAGTATGGCAATGAGTATGACGATTGGATTATCTGCATTTGCGGCGGAAAACGAAACAAATGTTAGTGTATCTATACAACAAAAAAAACCAGAAAAAAGAGGTATTATGGCAAAAGTAACCGCTATAGATGGAACTGTTCTGACAGTAACATTGGCAGAAAGACCAGAAGGTATAACGTCTCCGGAAAAACCGGAAAGTGAAGAAGGTATAACGCCTCCGGAAAAACCGGAAGATGAAGAAGGTATGACGCCTCCGGAAAAACCGGAAAGTGAAGAAGGTATGACGCCTCCACAAAAACCGGAAAGTGAAGAAGGTATGATGCCTCCACAAAAACCAAAAAGAGAGCAAATGAATTTTACTGGTGAAAGTATTACAATATCATTAGAAGATGACATAATAGTCGATTTGGGCAACGGAGAGACAGGGTCAATAGAAGATATTGCAGTAGATGATGTGATTAGAATTATTTATGATGACTCTGAAACAACAATTAAAAGTATATTTGTAAAAGATGAAACGAAATTACCTCAAATGATACCAGAAACGGAAGAATAAAAAAATTGGACTATTAGCCACCTTCCCAATAAAGAAGTGTTAAGTAACATTTAAATTGGGTAGTGGGTAAGTGAAATGTGATAACCAAAACCAAAACCACCCATTCAACGAGTGGTTTGACCAGACCCTATAATGCTCTATCTCTTGTGGTCGCCCCTTAAGGAGGCATTGAATAGTCTGACAACTACATTTATAACGCTGACTGCCTCCTACTCGGAGGCACTTTTTTGTCTTATTTCACTGGATCACTCGTAAATGGGTTTGTAAATTCTTTTAAACTGATTTTTGATATACTCTTTTATTGCCATTTCATATCTGCCTACTATATCCACAAAATATCCTCTACACCAAAAATGGTCATTCCATACTTGTACTTTAAATTTGCATACCTATCAAATACCATTAAACTATTTTTCCTTTTTAAATATCCTATAAAACTAGATATACTCAAATATGGTGAAATCTCAACCAGTATATGTATAGGATTTGAACAACTTTCTGCCTATACGATATTTACACATTTGCTATCACAAAGTGCTCTTAATATTCTTCCAATATTTTTAATATATTATTTGTCTGTCATATTTAGGTGCAAACATAATATGATATTTCCATATCCATTTGGAATGAGATAAACTTCTTATGTCATTTATTGACAAAACCTCTTACTTCTATATTTTATTATAGTGCAGGAGGTTTCTTACTTATACGGAAGTATCTTACCTACCACCAGTTGAACCAAGGGTTTTGTTATACCTATTCGGCGTATAACAATAAAAGACAGACTGTCAGCAAAAAAGAAGACAGTCTGTCTTTTTTGAGTGCTTTAGATTAACAAAACTCCTAGTTCTACTAGGGATAAATAAAATACTTTAGTATATAAAACCTGATAATGACAATTTTAGAATGAAGGTTTGGCGACCGCATTACGAAAACAAAATTAGGAGGTAGTAAAAATGAAATAAAAAGTACTGCACATTCCAAATATAGACGCCACTATCACATAATATTTGCACCAAAATACAGAAGAAAAGTGATATACAAAGAATAAAGAACGGATATAGGGCAAATTATTGGAAAATTATGTGAAGAAAAAAAGGTTGAAATCATTGAAGCACAACCATGTCCAGATCATATCTATATGTTAGTTAGTATAGGACTATATCTGAGTGTTGCAACACATTTTGTAGGATAAAGAGTGCACTGATAATATTAGATAGGCATGCAAATTTAAAATAGAAATATGGAAGAAGAAATTTTTGGGCAAGAGGATATTTTGTCGATACAGTAGGATGAAATGAAAAGGCAATAAGAGAATATATAAAAAATCAGTTAGAAGAAGATGATATGGCGGATCAAATCTCGTGGAAAGAGTACACAGACCCGTTTACGGGTAGCAGAGGAGAATAAGACAAAATAGACAGCCTAGTGGCTGTCTGTAATTGCAATGCCAAATCTTCGATATTGTCTTTTAGGGCAGGGAATCAGCACGCAACATCCCTTCTAGGGGCTGTTCAAACCTCTAGTTTACTAGTGGTTTTGATTATGACTTTCGTATCAAAGACTGCAAAGTAGTCTTTCACAACCGCTCCCTCTGTGGTTGAGAAGATAAAAAATGGGTGTGCAAATATTATATCGTTTTTACTCCAAAATACAGAAGAAAAATAAATTATGTGAAGATATTCAAAAAATAATAAAAGATTTGTGTAAATGGCAAGCAAAATCATAGAAGGGCATAGTATGCCAAGAGATACCATTAAAAATAAGCGTATTATTATTTATGGAGTATTGAAAGGAAAGAGTTATGCAACTAACACGCAAATTTAAAATATAAATTTGGAAATAGAAATTTTGGAGTGATACTATGTGAGTACATTTGGTCTGAATACAGCAAATACATAAGAGAACAAGAAAAGCAGTATTAATATAGAAGAAAGGTGAAATACAAAGTAATAGCAAGACCCTTTTAAGTGTAGCAGAGAATCATACCACCAAGTCTTGAACGAAATAAAAGCCAGTATCATTTCGGTGCTGGCTGTCCTGATAGGGCTAATGCAAATCACGTCTTTTAGGTGTGGTATTGATGAAAGGTGGTAAAACGAAGCCATGATACCTTTAAAGAAGATTTCCAAAGGAGATTGTAGATTCCTTTGGAACATAACTTTGTAAAGCAAATTGTAGTGTGTTCTGCCCATGTTGTCATAAAAATGTGGTGGCAGTGAGGAAGGGAAAAGTATTTGAAGTGACAGAAGAATATATATGAAAATATTGTTTCTTACACTTGTTTTAGAGAAAAAATATCCAAAAGCTGTGAACTCACTATTGAAAAAGCAGCAAAACAGCCAATAACCAACTTTTACTCAGTATGGATTGTCATCAGCCGTTTATGTTATGCATATTGAATTATTTGATTGACTTTACTTTCCCAAAAAATAAATGCAGAGTTATCTATACATTGCCAATTCGATACTATCCATGTATTGACACAATGACATATTGAATTTTTGATAGTCAACTTCCAAAAACTCATGATTTGCCTGAGCCACATTTACATGAACAACATTTGTTTGATTGATAAATGTAATCATAACAGGAACTTTTATGATGGAAGAAATGCCGCGAATGGTCATATTTGCTTTTTCTTCCAATTTCAAAATATCATATTTATTCTTAATTGATATCGGTATAGTATCTACCAGTACTTCTGCTTGAGCGTAGAATTCATAAGTAGAATGTATTGCTTTACAAATATGTTTCCACCCTACAGGATATGTTAAATTCCACTTTGATAATAACCAGCCATTATCTTCTGTAACGCCTAATAATAACATATGAAAATTTCCTCCATAAATCTATCAATAATTTATAACAGAAACTGCTAACATATAGGCACCGATTATGATAGCTATGTTAAACAAAAGCAACACTGTCAAACATGCTATTTTTAGTCGTATATATTTTGTCCGGCTTTTGTGCTTAATGATGAAGAAAATACCATAAAGTAGCCCAATAGCAGCAACAATCCCACCAATCAAAAACAGTAATGCAAAGCCAAATACTAATCCCATAATTTATTCTCCAATTCTTATTTAATGCTATCTATTTTTGTTTCCATCTCCACTGCAGATTGTAATTTTTTAACAAGTCCATGTTGGAGGCGGAGAATTGCTACACAAAATTTGTGATTTATTTTGTGGTATTTTCTGCTAAAATCATGAAAAAGTACTTTCTTTCCGCAATGCAGGGCTATCCTATCCATGCTCTGCTTACAGCATGACAATACTGTTTTTTATTGACATGGACGAACAAAAACCAACGACATTGAAAATCGCTCCCATATGGATTGCAATAATTTTCAATCTCATTGGGAGCGTATTTTAAGAGGTTTTATTATTATAAGTTTGTTAAAAATTTAGCTTTTTCAAAATCATTTTTATGAACATAAATGATGTATTGACTGATACAATTTGTATCTAAGTCAACCACTCCTAAACCGGGGTCACATGGCGTAATTTCATGAACCATATAGGGGATACGGTTTTGTGCCAATGAATCTCTTATTTTTGATTGTTTTGCAATAGAAAATGTGATACAAAGTTCCTTTCGATTCAATATTGTAAGCATAACTACCCCTCCTCTAAAAACATTTTTGTTTTAGTATACCATAATAGTAGAAAAATCTATACATTTTTTTAACAGTAATAAGATAAAAAATTAACAGAACTTTTTTGTGAAAGTTTACTTTTATCAAAAATGTATGATAAGAATACAGCAGTTATGCCAGAAAAAAATGTTTATATTTGTACATTATTTCTAATTTATCAAAAAAAATAACGAAGCAATGCAATCATAATTAAAATACAGCCTGAAAAAGCCGTCCAAATACTTTCTTTTATAGTATAAGATTTTTTTAAATATTTTCCGCTGTAAATACCGATGCTTAAAAATAAAATTTGAAATAATGCTGTAAAAAAAGGAAGCATTGTAATAGAAACGCCTGTAGCGCCGGCGCCAATGCCAGCTCCCATAGAATCGATGGAAAGTATCAATCCTAAAGAAAGACCTTCTTTTGCATCAATATGACTGGAATGGTCTTTGTCGCAATAGGAAGGATTTCTCAATAATTCCATAGAAGAAGAATTTTCTTTTTTTTGAAAGCTTTGATAACAAAGCCATATACCCATGCCAAGAAGCAGTAAAATACCGATTAAATTAGCTGTATGGGGTGAAAAAAACAATATCAGATGATTGCCTACAAAAAGGAATACTGCCATAAAAAGCATAGATTCTAATAGAAGGATACATTTTGTAAAAAATGGAGTAGAAATACCTCTCAAACCATAAGAAAGTCCTACCCCAAGAGCATCAATACTGAGAGAAATTGCCAGCATTGCAACCAACAGCATAAAAAACACCTCCTATTGCCATAGTATGCAGTTAGCATATTTTGGAAAGTTGTCTCATATAGTAAAAGAGAAATCACAAAAGTAAAAAATTTCTTTGTATTAACAAAAGAAAGGAATGGTTTTTATGAATTGTTGGGAAAAAAACGCCCAAGAAGTGGAAAAAGCTCTTGGGACAAGCATTCGGAAGGGACTCTCAGAAGAGGAGGCAAAAAAACGCCTGGAGGAATATGGAGAAAATACACTTTCTCATGAGGGAAAAAAGAAAGGATTGATTGCTAGGTTTTTTGCGCAGCTCAATGATTTTATGGTTATTGTGTTGATTTGTGCCTCGGCTGTTTCATTTGCTGTTTCTTATATCAATGGAGAGAAGGACTTTATGGATTCTGCCATTATATTGGTGATTGTGGCAGTCAATGCCATATTAGGCATGATACAAGAAAGTAAGGCGGAAAAAGCTTTGGAAGCATTAAAAAAGCTTTCCTCTCCAAAAGCAAAGGTATTAAGAGAAGCAAGAGTAAAAGAAATTGATGGGTCAGAGGTAGTTTTGGGAGATATTCTCATTTTAGAAGCGGGAGATTATGTTTGTGCTGACGCTCGGTTGATAGAAACAGCAAGTCTAAAAGCAGAGGAAAGCGCTATTACAGGAGAATCTTTGCCGGTAGAAAAAAAAGCCGATATTATCTGTAAAGAGCATACGCCTTTGGGAGATAGAAAAAATATGGTATTATCATCGTCCTATATTACATATGGCAGAGGAAAAGCCGTTGTAACAGCAACAGCAATGGACACAGAGGTAGGACGTATTGCAAAAATGATTGCACAAGAAGAAGAAAGCCAAACGCCTTTGCAAAAAAAACTGGGACAAACAGGAAAAACACTTGGTATGGGAGCATTGGTAATATGCCTTGTGATATTTTGTATGGGACTTTTACGAAAAGCAGAACCTTTTGAAATGTTTATGACGTCTGTCAGTTTGGCAGTCGCCGCCATACCGGAAGGTCTTCCGGCTATTGTTACCATTGTACTTGCCATTGGTATGCAAAGAATGTCCAAAAAAAATACAATTATCAGAAGGCTGCCGGCAGTGGAAACATTGGGCTGCGCCAGTGTAATTTGCTCTGATAAAACAGGAACATTGACACAAAATAAAATGAAAGTGGTAGAAGTGACAGATTATAAAACAAAACAAACCAAAGCAAGAAAAAAAAATATACTTTCTTTGGCGGCTTTATGTACAGATTGCAGAAAAGAAGGCAATACCATTGTAGGAGAACCTACAGAGAAGGCTTTGGCAGAGGCTTTGGAGGCAGAAAAAGAAAATTTTTTGCATATCAAAGAAATGTATAAAAGAGAAGGAGAAATTCCTTTTTCTTCTGAAAGAAAATTGATGACAACATTTCATAAAGCGCCAAAAGGAGGGTGGATATCTATTACAAAGGGAGCGCCTGATATTCTTTTGCAAAGATGTGTAAACTGTATGGAAGGGGAAGAGGAAGTACCTTTTTCGGGAGCAAAAAAAGGACAAGCAAAACGATTAAATGTGGCTATGGCAGAACAGGCATTGCGTGTGATTGCCGTTGCATGGAAGCAGTGGGAGAGCAAGCCTGTAAAATTAGAAGAAAAAAATATGGAAAACAATTTGACCTTTGCAGGACTCATAGGTATGATAGACCCGCCAAGACCGGAAGTAAAAAATGCAGTTGCAGTCTGCAAAAAAGCCGGCATACGCCCTGTTATGATTACAGGCGACCATGCTCTGACAGCAAAAGCAATCGCAAAAGAATTGGCCATATTTGAAAAAAATGATAAATGTATGACAGGAGAAGAATTACAAAAAACAACGGATGAAACATTGACAGAAAAAATAAAAGAGTATTCTGTTTTTGCAAGAGTTTCGCCGGAGCATAAAGTGCGTATTGTAAAAGCTTTTCAAAACAATGGCAATGTAGTTGCCATGACAGGAGATGGCGTCAACGACGCCCCGGCGTTAAAAACAGCGGATATTGGCTGCGCTATGGGAAAAAATGGTACAGAAGTGGCAAAAGGCGCGGCAGATATGGTGCTGACAGACGATAACTTTGCAACAATTGTGGAAGCAGTCAAAGAAGGAAGAGGAATTTATGACAATATCAAAAAAGCAGTACATTTTTTACTTTCCAGTAATATTGGAGAAATTATTACCATATTTGCCGCTATGTGCTTTGGCTGGGCGACGCCGCTTTTGCCAATACAGCTTTTATGGGTAAATTTGGTCACAGATTCTTTGCCTGCCATTGCGTTGGGATTGGATACCCCAGAAAAAGATATTATGAATAGAAAACCAGAAAACAGCAAAAAAAGTATGTTTTCCGGCGGTATGGGCAGTAAAATCGCATTAGAAGGTTGTATGATAGGTATGCTTGCTCTTTTGGCTTTTGCAATAGGTCATGTGTATTTTGACAAAGAGCAGCAGCATGTGATAGGCAGAACAATGGCTTTTGCTGTACTTAGCATATCACAGTTGGTACATGCTTTTAACATGAGAACAGAACATTCTATTTTTACTATTTCTATTTTTAGCAATTTATATTTGGTAGGAGCCTTTTTTGTCGGTGTGGCGTTGCAGGCAAGTGTAATTATGATACCGACGTTTGCCGCTATTTTTAAAGTACAGCCTTTACAAGGCACACAATGGCTTATTGTAGCAATATTATCTTTTGTACCCATTGCTGTGGTAGAACTGGAAAAATATAAAGACAGAATATTAGCAAAAAGAAAACAAAAATAAATTTATAAAAAAGCAGAATTTCTGAAATAGTATAGAAATTTCTGCTTTTTTTGTATTAAGAAAACTGCACATTATACAAAAAGCCTTCTGACGTTGAGGTAAAAGCAAAAACTCCTTTTTTACTATCATACAATTGCGGTCTGCCAAAAGCAAAAAATAGTGAAAAGGAGTTCCGCCTATAGGTATTACAAATATTCATAGTTTATCCCATACAAAATGGAATTGTAAATATTACATAATATTTGCTCTGAAGTATAGTAGAAAAGCGTTTTATGAAAGCAATATTGTGTGAATGGAAAAAGTGAATATACCAAAAAGTATGTCCTGATGATGTACAGATACCTTTAGGAATACCGCTTAAAATGAGTAAGAGGTATTTAAAAGGAAGAGGTGATAGGAACTTGTGAGTTGCAATACAAATATAGAAACAGAGAATTTTGCTCTGAAGGCTATGATACAACAGCAAAAAATGTAGACAATAGCCAATCAATTAAGAGAAGATGAATTAGGAGAACAGCTGATACTGGAATTAAAAAAACTTTTAAAGGTAGCAAATAACACATGGCAGAGTAGGCTATGTATTTACCCATAAGCTAGAAACGGAGAACTATGCCCTTTTAGGAACAACCACCTGCTAGATGAGTGGTTGTTTTTTTATAGTACTTGAACAACGAATATAGCAAAATAGTGATAAAAATATAATATGAAAGGAGTATTATTATACAATGCACCAGCAATCAATATAAAGAGGCAGAGTAGTATGACTGTTGTTTATGTAATGTCAAAAGAAAGTATTATGAGATAGAGTTTGGTGTGAAAAATATGATCGATATACCTTAATAAAGAAGAATTTGTGAAGCAGAATAGAAATTTCTGTTTTTTTTAGTACTTGAACAACGAATATAGCAAAATAGTGATAAAAATATAATATG
>DVLQ01000061.1 GCA_018715395.1 Candidatus Coprocola pullicola
TTCTTGTACTCATTGTTTTTCTCATTGCCTTTATGGGGATACAAAAGATCATTATAGGTATCGAATCTGCTTTGGATATGATTTCTCATTTTCTGTTCTATTATCAACATTCTTATTTGTATAGACAAGCGCTCGCTTCTGTTGCAGGTGTTACATACTCTCAACAACAAGCAAAACGCTGGTTTTTATTTTAAAAAATTTTTTCTGGTGTTCACCTTGATTTATATACTGTTTTTTATAATTGTATTTTTATTTTCATGTTAAATTAGCAGAACCCATTTTAAATATTATTTTATCCCAAAACATACTCTATTTATATCATTTTATAAAATCCGAACAAATATTTTTTAAAAATGTTGTAAAAACAACATACTTTTTTTCTTTTTTGATTTAATCTTAAACAAAAATCTGATAAAATTCCATATCCTTGGACATTTTAAAAAATATATTATTTTAGATGGGAGAGAAAAAATATGTCAGAAATGTTTTGTTTTCAATGTCAACAAACAGCAGGCAATAAAGCATGCGTCAAAACAGGTGTTTGTGGAAAACAACCGGAAACTTCTAATCTGCAAGATGAGCTTGTATATGAATTGATTCGGCTTGCAGAAGCTGTCTATCATAATCATCGTACAAAAGAATCTGATAAATTGGTGATAGACGGTCTTTTTACAACATTAACAAATGTCAATTTTGATAATACTGCAATCAAAGCATTTACACAGCGTATCATTGCAGAATATAAAGCATTGGGTGGCAGTGCAATCCCTGTGATTGACCTTTGGAGAGGAGAAACAGACATTGTTTCACTTCGTTGCACATTACTTTTTGGGTTAAAAGGTATGGCGGCATATGCGCATCACAGTATGCATTTAGGCTATGAAGATGATACGGTCACAGAATGGTTTTACAAAGGATTATATGAATTAAACAGAAACCATACCATAGAACAATGGCTGGAATTGAATATGGAATTTGGTAAAATTAATTTAAAATGTATGGAATTACTGGATAAGGCAAACACAGAAACATTTGGTACGCCTATGCCAAAAAAGGTTCACACAGATATTAAAAAAGGACCTTTCATTGTTATTTCAGGGCATGACTTAAAAGACCTTGCTATGCTTTTAGAACAAACAAAAGACAAAGGCATCAACATCTATACACATAGCGAAATGCTTCCTGCTCATGGCTATCCTGAATTAAACAAATACCCTCATTTAGCAGGAAATTTTGGTACAGCATGGCAAAATCAGCAAAAAGAATTTGAAAATATCCCTGCTCCTGTTCTTTTTACAACAAACTGCCTTATGCCGCAACGTCCCAGCTATCAAGACCGAATCTATACCACTTCAGTAGTAGGATATGAAGGCTTGAAACATATAGAAGAAGATGAAAATGGTAATAAAGATTTTACGCCCCTTATAGAACAAGCATTACAATTAGGCGGCTATGACCACGACCATAACATGAGTGGTATCAATGGAGGACATATGCTTACAACAGGCTTTGGACATGGCGCTGTACTTGCCAATGCAGAAAAAATCATTGCTGCCATTAAACAAGGAGCCATTCAGCACATCTTTTTGGTGGGAGGCTGCGACGGAGCGCATCCCGGCAGAAATTACTATACAGAATTTGTAAAACAAACTCCTATGAACACACTTGTGCTGACATTAGCCTGCGGAAAATATCGTTTTAACGATTTAGATTTGGGAGAAATCAATGGCATTCCTCGTATCATAGATATGGGACAATGTAATGACGCTTATAGCGCCATCAAAGTTGCTCTTGCTTTAGCAGATGTTTTTCAATGCAGTGTCAATGATTTGCCTTTAACATTGGTATTGTCTTGGTATGAGCAAAAAGCAGTCTGTATTCTTTTAACCCTTTTATCATTGGGTATCAAAAACATGTATTTAGGTCCCACTATTCCGGCATTTTTATCAGAAACCATTGTAAAAGTTCTGGTAGAAACTTATGGTCTACAGCCAATTACAGCTCCTCAGCAAGATATGGATGCTATTTTAAACAGAAAATAATAATTCTTATTGCTATGAAACCAGCACCACATCTAAAGCACTAGCTCTATAAGGGCATATAAAATTAGCCAGCATCGAAATAATGCTGGCTTTCACTTTGTTCAAGCCTTGATCTGCTGCTCTTAAAAATATGTTTCTATTCTTTTGTGTTTAAGTTATATTCGATTTGATATGTTCTTTTATGTATTTTTGAATTGTTGCTATATTTAGCCCAACTACACTCACATAGTATCGCTCAGAAATTTCTATTTCCAAATTTGCATGTCAATGTCATATCATCATTGCATTTTTATGCCATAAACCATGAGGCAGTCATTTTTGATGATATCTCTACTGAAAGATGGACAGTAATATGTGCCCTTCTATGATTTTGCTTTGCGTTTGCACAAATCTTTTATGATCTTGTGGATATGTTCACACAATTGATAGCAAATGATTTTCCTGCTGTACTTTGGAGTAAAAATCATATGATACTTGCGCATGCATTTTGTGTGTAATAAGCTATCTGTCACAGAGCATCGTACTTTTTTTGTAAAATAGTTAAAGCTTGAAGCTTCTTATTTTGCATCAAAAACCATTCTTTTGCTTAAGCTTTCATCTTACCTGCAGAAAAACTGATTGTAAAAGTCCGCTATGCAGACTTCTATACTAAATTAATCAAAACCACCAGTAAACTAGTGGCTTGAGCAACCCTTAGAAGGGGTATTACATGCTTATTTCCTAAAAGGGGATATTGAAAAGGCATCGCATTACAATTACAGGCAGTCACTAAAAGCAGTTGTCTGTTTTACCTTATTCTCCTTTGCCACCTGCAAACAAGTCTGTGTACTCTAATAATATTTGATCTGCCACATCATCTTCTTCCAACTGATTTTTTATACATTCTTTTATCGCCTTTTCATTTCGTCCCACTGTATTTACAAAATATCCTCTCACCCAAAAGTTTCTTCTCCCATATCTACATCGCAAATTAGCATACCTATCCAAATCATCAAATCCTATAAACTGTGCCACACTTAGATATGACGGTATACTGACTAGCATATGGATATAGTCTGGACATGCTTGTGTTTTAATGCTCTTACACTTTTTTCTGCGCACAATTTTTGTACTATATCTGCTCTTTATTCTTTGTATATCACTTTCTTTCTATATTTTTGTGCAAACACTATATGATATTAGCGTCTATATTTGAAATGTGCAGTATTTTTTATTTCATTTTTTATATAAAAAATTTCCTAATTTGTTTTTGTAATGCAATCGCCAAGCCTTCATTCTAAAATTATAATGAGGAGGTTTTATATACTAGAATATTTTTATTTACCCTAGTAGAACTAGGAGTTTTGTTAGGCTAAAGTACTCAATCAAAAAAGCCTTAGTATTTGCTGAGTGTTTATAAGGCAGTATGCAAACAAACACACAGAATGGGAATTGCAGAGTAGAAATGAGAGTACGAATCAAAGACAGGGCGATTATGAACTTCCCAACCTGCAAGTATAGCTTGAAGAAGAATGTCATATTAGTGTATGGGGACAGAGGTATCGAAGGCATTTGAAACAAAATCATCGTATCTGCTATTACAATCTGTTGACTGTCGGAACGCTAAGCCAACATTTCGTAGAGATTGATGGTCAATCGGAAAGAATATTCCGATCCCTTGTGAAATCACTTCCCAAAAAGGAAAATGTTACGGAAAGGCTGAAAATCATTGCTCCTATGGAATGGATACAAAAGAGGAATCACATCCCAAAACGAGCCATTGAAATCGTAAATGCGAAGATGATTTTTGTATGAGAAAGCAAAACTATCATCTTTATTTTTCGGAAAATGAATGTAATTTTGTGATTCAAAATCTCATTTGGTTTCAGAATAAATTGCGTGAGTCAGGTCACTATACCGACGCTGTGAACGATTTAATCATCAAGTTTTCAAAGATAAAACGAAAGAAAATAAGGGTAAAATAGAACCAACCGGAGAGAGCGAAACTGCTTTCTCCGATTTTTCTGCATTAGCTTAGCGAGCAGACTGTTTATATCCCCAAACAGTAAAACTTGTTAGGGCGCTGCTCTAATACCCATAAGTTTTTATGTCCGAATGATAAACGATTACAAAAAACAGAAAGATTATATTCTGCACGACATATTACATTTACTGTTATGATTGATTCTGCGCTTTATAATCCATACCCCACTGCTCCATTGCTTTGATGATAGGGCGCATGGATTCGCCCAATTCGCTTAAAGAATATTCTACTCTTGGGGGAACTTCCGGATAGACCGTCCGTGTGATGATACCATCATCCTCCATTGAGCGCAGACTATCAGTCAGTACCTTTTGGCTGATTCCCTCTAAATTTTTACGCAACTCGTTAAAACGCCACGGGCGTGCAAGAAGATTTCTTAAAATCAAAAGTTTCCATTTACTTCCCACCATTTGCACGGTTATGGCAACAGGACAAACAGGCAGTTCTTCTTTCTTGAGCATATTTTTACCTCCCAAATTCCCATTAGTTCATATTTGAATATTGCACCTAAATTATAGTGCTATATGCTCATATAATCAAGTACGTCGTATAAAAATAAAAAATTTTTTAATTCCATAATCCCAGTAACAATGCAAATGTTACTAAAAGGTAACTGTGTTATAAAAAAGTGCGTACTTGAGAGGCGAAAAAACAGCAGTTACAATAGTATCACAAACAAGGAATGGAGGCTCTTACAATGAATCAGGCGAATTTTGTTGTTGATGTAGAAAAATGTATAGGCTGCGGAAAATGCGTGAAGGTTTGCCCCGGAGGAATTCTTTCTCTAAATCAGGCAAAGAAACCTGAAATGGCAGATTTTAAAGAATTCGGGTGGAACGGATGTTGGAAATGTGAGCATTGTCTTGCTGTCTGTCCGACAGGCGCTGTTTCCATTTTCGGACACAAGCCTGAAAACAGCCTGCCTGTTGCTGATTATGAGATCGCAGCACCGATAATAGATTCTCTGGTTGCAGGCAGACATTCCTGCCGCAGATATAAGGACAAAAATGTTGATATTTCTATTATAAACGATATGCTGGAGCGTCTTGCAGACGTCCCAAACGGCGGCAATAAACAGCAGGTAGAATTCACAGTAATTGACGATAAGGAACAGATGAATCAATTTCGTCAGCTTGCTTATTCTCGAATGGAAGAGTTGGCGGCGCAAGGTATCTATCCAAAGGGATTTGGCAAAGAGGCATATGAGGATATGAAACGGTGGGAAAAGACGGTTCGCCCCGATATGCTTTTCTGTGGGGCGCCGCATATTTTAATTCCTCACGCACCATTAGGGCATGGCGAGCCTATACAAGATGTGGTGATTACTGGAACATATTTTGAACTGCTTTGTGCTTCTCGTGGTCTTGGAGCTGTAATGTTGACATTTCCTCTCGGTGCGTTGGAGCAAATGCCAGATATTAAGGCAATGCTGAATATTCCGGATAACCATTACATCGGGATGATGATCGGTTTCGGTTATCCCGAAATCCAATATGCAAGAGGAGTCCAAAGAGAAATGAAGCAAAGCCGTATCCATAGGCTTGAAATTTCAGAGGCATAAAATGAACGCACAGGATTGTTTGCAGATTTTGAGAGATATAAAACATGCGGCATTTGCAACCGTGGATGAAAAGGATTGCCGCAGGTACGAATTATAGATGTTATGCTTGCGGAAAATGAAAAAATTTATTTCTGCATGGCACGGGGAAAAGATTTTTACGCACAGCTAATGCGTGACAATCACATTGCAGTTATTGTCGTGAATAAAGATTTTCAAATAGTCAGATTGTCGGGAACTGCCGAAAAGTTGACGAAGCAAAAACATTAGATTGACCGCATTTTCAAAGAAAACCCAAGTATGAACAGCGTTTATCCGAATGAAAGCCGTTACATATTGGAGCCGTTTTGCATTGCAAATGCAAATCTCGAATTTTTTGATTTAAGCAAAGAGCCGATTAACCGTGAAAATTTTACAATCGGAGAGAATAAAGAACAGAAAAAAGGATTTGAAATCTCTGTTTCCTGCATAGGGTGCGGAAAATGCGCAAAAGTTTGCCCTTAGCAATGTATAAGCATAGGAAAGCCATATAAAATCAATCAAAATCACTGCCTGCACTGTGGTTTGTGCTTTGAAAACTGCCCCGTAAAGGCAATTGAAAGAAGGAGTGTGTAAAAATGTTAAAAGATATGTGGTCTGTTTTTACAGACAGAACGGATTTTTTCTTGGAATTATTACTGGAGCATTTGGAAATATCGTTGGTTTCCATTTTAATTGTCATATTGCTTGGGGGACTTGCAGGAATTCTAATCAGCGAATTTCAAAAAGCTGCAAAACCGACTTTAGGTGTTATCAATTTTTTATACACGATACCGTCGATTTCTATGCTCGGCTTTTTGATTCCCTTTTCCGGGGTAGGCAATGCTACGGCGATCATTGCGCTGACCGTTTATGCACTGCTGCCGATGGTGCGCAATACCCATACGGGTATCACTAATGTAGATCCTGCTGTTTTGGAAGCGGCAAAAGGTATGGGAAGTACAAGAACTCAGATTTTGTTTAAAATCAAGCTTCCGCTTGCAATGCCCGTAATTATGTCGGGAATTGGCAATATGGTGACAATGACGATTGCCCTTGGGGGTATTGCTTCTTTTATCGGTGCAGGTGGCTTAGGTGTTGCGATTTACCGAGGTATTACGACAAACAATGCGGCAATGACAATGGTAGGCAGCTTGCTGATTGCACTTCTTGCTTTTGTAATGGATTTTGTTCTTGGATTCATCGAAAAACGAATGGGCAAACACAGCGTTAAGCAGAAAAAAGCCAATAAGATTATGGCTGTTATTGCGGTTATCCTTTGTTTGAGCATTGTGGGAGGCGTCCTGATCAACACACAGCAGAAAGACACCATTCATATTGCCACAAAGCCAATGACCGAACAATATGTTCTCGGTGAAATGTTGGATATTTTGATTGAGCAAGATACGGATTTGAATGTGGAACTGACGCAGGGTGTCGGTGGCGGAACAGCCAATATCCAGCCCGCAATGGAGAGCGGAGAGTTTGATATGTATCCTGAGTACACGGGTACGGGCTGGAATATGGTACTCAAACACGATGGTTTATACACCGAAGATTTATTCAGTGAATTGGAAGAGGAATACAACGAACACTTCAATATGGATTGGGTTGGAATGTACGGCTTTAACAATACTTATGGTTTGGTGGTTCGTCGTGAAATTGCTGAACAATATAATCTGAAAACTTATTCCGATCTGAAAGCTGTAGCAGGCGACCTTACATTTGGCGCAGAATATGATTTCTTTGAGCGTGAAGACGGGTACGACGCTCTCTGTGAAACTTACGGATTGAGTTTCGGCAAAACGATGGATTTAGACATCGGGCTTAAATATCAGGCAATCAATCAGGAGAAGATTGATGTGATGGTGATCTTTACAACAGACGGGCAATTATCCGCTTCCGATGTAGTCCTTTTGGAAGATGACAAACATTTTTATCCTTCCTATATTTGCGGTAATGTAATTCGTACAGAAGTGCTTGAGAAATATCCGGAGCTGGAGGCTGTGTTTGAAAAGCTGAACGGATTGATTACGGACAGCGATATGGCGGCAATGAACTATGCCGTTGAAACAGAAAGCAAAGAGCCGAGAGATGTAGCGGAAGATTTCCTGTGCAGTCACGATCTTTTACAGTGAGGTGGAACAAATGAAAACAGTGATTGAATTTAAAAATATCAAAAAAGCATACGGCGAAAAAGTGGTAATGGAAGGATTTAACCTTTCCATAGAAAAAGGCGAATTTGTAACGATCATCGGCTCATCTGGCTGCGGAAAAACCACCGCTCTCAAAATGATAAACGGGCTGATCCAGCCGACTTCAGGGGATATCTTTGTTGACGGCGAAAATATCGGCAATAAAAATCAGACGCAGCTTCGCAGAAATATCGGTTATGCCATTCAGGGAAGCATACTGTTTCCGCATATGACGGTGGAACAAAATATCTCTTATGTTCCCAACTTGCTGAACAAGCGGGATAAAGAGAAAACAAAAAGCGCCGTATCCAAATGGATGAAGATTGTCGGACTTTCGGAAGATTTGAAACACCGTTATCCGTCCGAACTTTCGGGCGGGCAACAGCAAAGAGTTGGTATTGCCCGTGCTTTAGCGACTTCACCTGATATTCTGCTGATGGATGAGCCGTTCGGTGCGGTAGATGAGATTACACGAGGACAGCTTCAGACAGAAATGAAACGGATTCACGAACAAACTGGCATTACCGTATTGTTCGTTACCCACGACATTTCTGAAGCACTGAAGCTTGGTACAAAGGTACTTGTTATGAACAACGGTAAAATTGAGCAGTTTGCAAAGCCGGAAGATCTGCTTCGCAGTCCCGCAACGGAATTTGTGAAAGAACTTGTAAAAAAGAAGCGCCGCACCTGTGATCTGTCGGAAGAACAGTTATCCTCCTGTGAATTCAGTGGTGCTTCTGGCGAAACAAGTAGCTAAGACGCAAAGTGAGGACAAAGCGAAATAGAAATGAGTTGTAGTTCAGAAAGAGGGGTAGTATGGGCGCAGAGGAAAAAACACATTTTGTATTAGATAAAACCAAATGCACGAAATGCGGAAAATGTATCAACACCTATTCCGGTATGGCGCTTGCCTTTGGGAAAGACGGATACCCGGAAATGAAAGAATTTGAACGTTTTGGGTGGCGGGGGTGTTGGAAATGCCAGCATTGTCTTGCCGTATGCCCATAGGGAGCAATTTTTACTTTTGATAAAAAAGCGAAGGATTTCTGTTGCCACCGCCACCTGAAATGGGAACTTATATGGAGCAGCTTATTGTAAACCGCCGTTCCTGCCGAAGATACTTGGATAAAAATGTTGATCCGCAGATCATAAGCAGGATATTAAATACAATGTCGGCTGCTCCGACAGGAGGCAATTCCTACAATGTAGAATATATCGTTATTGACGATAAAGACTGGGTAAAAGAAATTTGGAAACTTGCCTATTCCAAAATGGAATCAGACGCAAAGAAACATATTTATACAAACAGCTTTAGTGATTTCTATTATAGTAAAATGAAACAGTCGGAAAAAACCGTGCGAAAAGATGATCTACTGTTTTGCGGCGCTCCCCACCTTTTTATCGCACACGAAAAATGTGCCGGAAAATGGGCGGAGGATTCTAAGGTAAACTGTAATCTTGCGACCGCATATTTTGAACTGCTTGCCAATGCCTTTGGTCTGGGAACAGTGATTATGAGTTATCCAGCAGAGGTATTGCAGGAGCTTGCGCCAAAAGCTAAAGAAATGCTGAATATCCCACAGGATCACTATATGAAGCTGATTGTCGGATTTGGTTATCCTGAGATTCCTTATGCGAGAGACGTGCAAAAAGATAGAGGATGAAAAATCCACCGTTATTTAAAAATAAAACAGGAGGTTTAGCAAAATGAAAGTAATAGGCATTAACGGAAGTGCGAGAAAAGACGGAAACACTGCCATTATCATACAAACGATTTTTGAAAAGCTGCAAGAAAATGAAATCGAAACGGAATTGATTCAATTGCCCGATCTTCATATTGAGCCATGCAGACTATGTGATGGCAGAGAATGTCTGGTGTGCTTGAAAAAAGGTAGTTGCATTTTTATAAATGATGACTTCTATATCGTTTATGAAAAAATCAAAGAGGCAGACGGGTTGATTTTGGGTTCTCCTGTGTATGGTGCAGATGTGACCACAAAAATGAAAACCTTTATTGACCGTCTGGGAATTTCAAGTCTGGGAGACCCGGATGTACTGCGGCGCAAGCCCGGTGCTGCGGTGGCGGCTGTACGCAGGGCAGGAGGAATGACGACTGTTGATACGCTCAATCATTTTATGTTATTCAGAGAAATGCTCGTTGTCGGTTCCACCTATTGGAATATGGTTTACGGTAAAGATGCGGGCGATGTTCGAGATGATGACGAAGGCATGGCAAACATGAGAAATATCGGAGAGAACATGGCATGGCTGCTGAAAAAACTTCACTCCGAACAGGGAAAGTAATATCCACTATAACAGAAAAAAACAATAGGAGGGTTGCCTTATGGATTTTATGGAGATTTCCAAAAAGCGTGTTACGGTGCGCAAATTTGCACAGACACCTGTAGAAGATGATAAAATACAAAAAATTTTGGAGGCGGGTCGTTGGTCTCCTACGGCGGTCAATGCGCAGCCGCAGAGGATTCTTGTGCTAAATACGCCGGAAAGCTTGAAAAAAGTAAGGCAATTCTGTTCCTTTGGTTACGATCAGAAATATGTAGATTTGGCTGAAGAATGTAATGATAAAGCGCAGGGAAAGCTGAATTTTATGGCTCCCCACTTGTTCTGTTTGTTGCCTATGACAAAAATGCCTGCTGGACAAATCCGCAAAACGGCAAAACCAGCGGAGCGACGGACGCTGCGATTGTGGCAACCTATATGATGTTGGAAGCGGCAAGTCTTGATATTGGCAGCGTTTGGATTAGCTATTTTGATGAAGAAAAGCAAGAAAACTGCTTTGCTTGTCTGAAAGCTGGCAGCCGGTATGTATGCTTTATATCGGCTATCCTGCAAAGGACTTTGTGCCAAACACAAAGTTAGGCTGTCATAGAAAGCCTCTCACAGAAAACTGCTTTTTTAATACTGTACCAATGCAAAAGGAGGGATAATGTGAATCAGACAGAGCGGAGATTATTCCTGATTAAAAATTTGATTTCTGAACAAACGCAATATCAAAATATAGTAATTCCGGAGGATGAAACCGAACAAAAAATGCTGCTTCGCTCTCTGTTCAATATCCGTATGCCGATACCCGCAAGCGAAGATTTTTTGGCGGTGCAGGACGCTTATTTGCAGAAAGAAACAAAGTACAAAGGAATTACGGAAATTTCCATTCTGAATCCGATTGCAGAAGGCATGTATCTTTGGCAGGGTGATATTACCACACTGCGCTGCGACGCTATCGTAAATGCGGCTAATAGCAGGCTACTCGGCTGTTTCTGCCCAAATCACGGATGTATTGACAATGCGATTCACACCTTTGCAGGCGTTCAGCTTCGTCTCGCCTGCGCCGAACTGATGAAACGGCAAGGTCACGAAGAAGAAACTGGCAAGGCAAAAATTACACCGGCGTTCAATCTGCCTTGCTGCTATGTTATTCACACCGTTGGTCCGATTATTAGGGGGTGGCTTACCCAAAAAGATAAAGAACTGCTTGCTTCCTGTTACCGTTCCTGTTTGGAATTGGCGGATAGAAACAACCTAAAAAGCATTGCATTCTGTTGTATCTGCACAGGAGAATTCCATTTTCCAAATGATAAAGCAGCACAAATTGCGATTCAAACGGTCAAAGACTACAAAGCACAGACGCACAGTGAAATTGAGGTGATTTTCAATGTTTTTAAGGAAACCGATTACAATATTTACCAAAATTTACTTCCAACAAATTGACAGACTGAAAAATGAGATAGAAAATGCTGACACGATCGTGATCGGCGCAGGTGCGGGTCTTTCCACCGCGGCGGGTTTTATCTATATGGGAAAGCGATTCAGCGACTACTTTGCAGATTTCGAGCAGAAATACGGGTTTCACAATATGTATTCTGGTGGATTTTATCCTTACAAGACGTCGGAGGAGCATTGGGCATATTGGAGCAGATATATTTACTTTAACCGCTACGTTAATCCTCCAAAATCCACTTATTCGGATTTGCTGCGCCTTGTAAAAGACAAAGATTATTTTGTAATTACAACAAATGTAGACCACTGCTTTCAAAAGGCAGGCATTGACAAAAAACGCCTTTTCTATACACAGGGCGATTACGGATTGTTCCAATGCTCCGAGCCATGCTGCGGCGAAACCTTTGATAATGAAAATGTGGTACGGCAAATGCTGAAAGAGCAAAAGGATATGCGTGTTCCAACCGAACTTTTACCTATTTGTCCGCATTGCGGAAAACCGCTTACAATGAATCTCCGTTCCGATGATAAATTTGTCGAAGACAAAGGCTGGCACCAGGCAACGGAACGCTACAAAAACTTTTTACAGACAAGAAGCAGTCAGCGGACTTTGTTTTTGGAGCTTGGTGTTGGCTACAACACCCCTGTTATCATTAAATATCCATTTTGGCAAATGACAGCTAAAAATCCGAAAGCTGTCTATGCTTGTATCAATAAGGGGGAAGCGGTTTGTCCAAAGGAAATCACAACTCGGTCTATTTGTATCAACAGTGATATTAACCGTGTAATCGAGGACTTGGGATAATATTATGCACGATATATGAAATCCTTGGCACAATTGTGTGAAATGTGGCGAGGGCTATGAGCATTGTTATCTGTACTTTCTTGATAACGTAAGAAACAGAAACGGTGAATACAAAATTCAAAGCGGTGAGCTGATCTGTGTATGTCCTTTGATTTGTTATTAGAAGAAGCGGACAAATGGCACAAAGACGCTTGGAATATGATACGACAGCGTTCCGATATGAAGTTGTTTTTGCTAACAAAACACCCAGAAAGAATTGAACGCTGCTTACCTGCCTACCGGCATAGCGCTTATGAAAATGTTATGCTAAATGTCTTGTGAAAGTCAGCGCAGAGCTGATGAACGCATACCAATTTTGCTTTAACTTCCGACAATGCAAGGCTTTAGCGTAAATAGCTCGAAAAGCACAATTATTGAGAGTTGATATAATTGAAAATATTTTATTTTACCAGAACAGGAAATAGTCTTGTCGTTGCAAAAAAATTTAACAGTGAATTGATTTCTATACCACTGGTGGTAAAGGGAAAAAACATGCTTGCCTATCAAGATGAAGCGATAGGCATTGTATTTCTCCTGTATTGCTTAAATCCGCCCAAAATGGTGTATGAATTTTTAAGCAGAGCAAAGTTTCAGACAGATTATCTTTTTGCTATTGCTAATTATGGAAATTTAGCCGGGGCCTCTATGCAGGAGCTTCAAAAAACTGTAAAAAGCTATGGCTATCAGTTTGATTATATAAATACACTACTGAGGGCGGACAATTTTGATGTTATCAAAGACATTTCTTTGTTGCCCAAGAAACAAACAAAGAAAAAGCTTAAACAAATCGTAACAGATGTTTTTAGTTGCAAACGTTATATTCCAAAAGCAACACAGAAAGATATAGAACTTTCTAAAATGTATGTACCCTTAACGGAACAGCTGGATTAGGGAGAAAGTGCAAAAGCATTTATAGTAAATGAGAACTGTTCGCATTGCGGGATCTGTATAAAAATTTGTTCGGCAGACAATATATCGCTGATAGAGCAGGCCGCATCTCATAACAGGTGTGAAAGCTGTTATGCCTGCATATATGCCTGTCCGCAAAATGCGATTCATTTGCAAAATGAAAAAAGCCGTAAGCGTTGGAGAAAGCCCTGAGTTACATTGGAAGAACTTATCGAATCGGTAAATTTACGAAAATGATGATGAAGATGTCAGCAATCAACGACAGAAAGAGAAAAGATGAAAATACTGAAATATTAATTTATACTATTTTTGAGAAAAAGAGAAAACTTAACTGCCTCATAGGTAAAAATGCCTATGGGGATGTTTCTTGCTTGTCTTTACCGGCAGGCAAATTTTTTTATTTTTTCAGAATTGCTATTCCCAAATGGCTGTTGCTAGTGAGAATAAGTGATAGGACTTTTTCGGAAGATAAAACGAATGCTGCTTTTATCATACGAAAAATATTCTTGAAAATTTTTTTGAAAAACAGGGTGCGTTTTCGTTGGTTAATTCCAAATAAGTGAAGGGGTAAAATTTTTTTTGTTTAGGGGGGTGCATTTGCCTGCCCTCTGTGGAAATAGGTAAGAGGATTTTTCAAGCTATCAAAAAATTTTTTTCAAAACACCCGATAACTTGGAGTTTCTCAGTGAGAACAAGTACGGGGATAAAAAATATTGCTCAAAAAAATTTGTAAAAAGGCTCTGAAATGGGTGTGCATTTCAGCCTTCTTTGTCCAAATAAGTGAAGGGGTTTTCAAAATCGTAAATATTTTCACCATTTAGTGTGTGCATCTGGCTGTTTCCTGAGGAAATAAGTGAGAGGAATTTTTCAAATTAGAGTTGGAATCTGCCCTTTTTCAGTGAGAATAAGTGAAAGACCTTTTCACAGCACCTTGAAAATTGAATGACTGTTTGAATGGAATATGGTTTTATCAAGACCTCATAGGAGCAAGCAGAGCAACGCTGCGGTGAAACTCTGAAACAGGAATGGCATTCAAGAAAAGCGGCAAAACCAAATTCGTATTTACTTCTAACCATAGAACTCAACTCTAAGAAGATGAAAACCATTGTCATCAGAATTACACCAAAACAATCAAAGAAGATAAACACGCTTATCAAAAAGCTTTTCTGCAATTATGTGGATGACAACTGTCTTTTGCTAGATGACGGTCAGGAACACGCCTGCGTCCAATGTATCAGCCGGTATGGAATCTATTTCAAAAACACGGCGCTTCCTGCCAGTCGGGAACTCTCTGCCAAAACCATGTATCCGGCAGGTAAAAAGCAGTGCCAAATCTGCAAGACATACTTTGTACCAAAAGGGAACAATCAGCGGTATTACCCTGATTGGGCTGTTATTCAAAAGCGGAGGAAAGCAGCCCAACACCAGCGCAAAAAGCAGTCGACACATTCTCGATCAGGTTTCAAGACAGAATCCTAACGAGTGTTACTGTTTTACAACTATTGGAGTATAAACAATCTGATCGCTCCGATAGAACAGAAATTTAAGGAAGGGCTATACATTTGAATCTTGTTGCTGAAAATAGGTATAAAAGCGATTACTTTTGTAACGCTTTTTAAGATTGGAAAGCCGCATAAATCAAGACTTTTTTCAAGCAAAAACGCCACAAGGCAATACCGTAATACCTAAACATATAAAATCACGATTTAAAACTGTGACAAAAAAGTGGCAATGATCTAAATTATCCGTGAAAAACTATGGGTTCTACAAAATCCCAAAACCTTTGTTTGCAAAGAAGAAATACCACACGGTTTCTATCCATGCCAAAATGCTGTATGAACTGTTGCTTGACCGCATGCACCTTTCTTTCAAAAACAGCTAGATAGACAAGCGTAAATGGATATATCAGTTTTTTATCGTCAAAGAAGTGCAGGAAAAGCTACGCTTCGGACACGAAAAGATATGCAGGCTGTTCTCAGAATTAGAGCAGGCAGACTTAATCCTACGCAAGCGGCAAGTTCAGGGTAAGCTGAGCATTATCTACCTAAAAAAGTTCTGACTTCTGCTTTTGGGATCTCTAAAATTCCGAATATCAGAAGTTATTAAGACTAAGAGAGTAAGAATACTTACTACCCGAAAAAGAAAAACATTGGAGGTTTTACAGAAGGATGGAGAAAGAAATAATCAAATATTTAGATATTCATACTCTTGTTCTCTTTCAGAATCATCTCATCAAGTCAAGAGGAGGGGAAGAAAAAGAACAGTTTTTGCAGAACATAAAAACACAAGGAGCAATCGAGTCGCTGGTTATCCGTCCTCCTTTTGAAAGTGAATGTGGAGTTATCAGCGGACAGAGACAAATGGAGATTTGCAAAGAGCTTAGGATTGAAAAGATATCTGCTATCATTCGACATCTGACAGATGAACAGGCAATTTCAATAATGGTGGACCCAAATCTGCACAAAAAAACATCTTACTCAGTGAGCGTGCGTTTGACTACGAAATGAAATGGGAGTCGGCAAAAAAATCAGAAAGAATTTTGTCGCAACCTACCGCAAGGATAAGAAATGACGATATGATTGCTCAAAGTTTCGGAATTAGTAAAGATACTTTTCATTGATATATCCGTTTGACTTATTTAATTCTCGGACTGTTGGAAAAGGTAGATGAGAATAAAATTGCTCTCACACCAGCGGTTGAATTATCGTACTTAACCAATGATAAACAGCGGACTTTGCTAAACGAAATCAAATATGCCCACCCTACTCCTTCTATCTTGGAGGCGCAGAGATTAAGAGATTTTTCAAAACAAGGCAGACTAAACGCTGATGTCATCTATGCTGTGATGAGCGAAGAAAAAGCGAATCAGAAAAAGCAGATCCACTTTCTCAAAGCGGAGATACAAAAGTATTTTCCGAAAAGCCATACGGGCAAGGATATGCAGAATACTATCCTCAATCTGCCGGAAAAATGGCAGCGATAGAGAGAACCAAACGCAAGGCAGGAACGATAAATGGACAATAAAATTATTCCTTTCAGGAGTTACGCTCCCTATTTTCAGTTTTCTGACAATGATTTCTTTTCTATGAAAATCGGCGGTACAGTTTATGAGGTTACCACCCATTTTAATACAGCGGGAAAAGAAATCGTCTTACAGCAATTCTATGATATGCTTTTGGAATTGTAGTGTATTTAACTTTATATATTCGACAATTTAGGGGTTGTACAGTATACTTGCATTACCTTACAATCCTAGTTGTCAGAAATGGAACCAAAGAATTTATGACAACGCAAAACAAACCTGACAAGTAGGAAAAAGAAAAGAGCGCAGCCCTTTACTGCCGCTTATCCGTAGACGATGACAGGAAAGATATGGAATCAAACTCCATTACCAATCAAAAGCAGATTCTGCTTGATTATGCAAAAAACATGGGTATCTGTCTGGGGTATTCTTTATAGACGATGAAATTTTCGGGACAACTTTTCAAAGACCGGACTTTCAGCGGATGCAGAGAATGGTGGAAAATGGAAAGGTCGGGACTATTATCGTAAAGGATGTTTCTTCGGTCGTGAGCAGGTCAAGATGTGCACGCTGACGCAGATGATCTATCTGTGTCTTGACGTTACCTTTATTGCCATACAGGAAAACATCCATTCCACGACCGGCGAGGCAATGCTGCCCTTTTACAACATATTCAACGAGTGAGTGGTATGCGGTGCAGACGAGCAAGAAAATCCGTGCAGTCACTAATCTGAAAGTCTCACAGGGCAGACGGGTTTCTTCTACCGTTGCCTATGAATACAAGAAGATAGAGGGCGATAAAGAGCAGTAGTATATCGACAAGCCAGAGGTACAGGTAGTGAAAAAATATTCATACTTTGTCTTGCCGGAAAAGCTCCAGTGCAGATTGCAAAACGGTTGGATTAGGAAAAAATCCTCGTACCAACCACCTACTTCCATTCTATGGAGAGCAAAACAAGCAATCCGGTTCCAGTAAATATCTACAGCTGGGACGAAAGCACGGTAGAACGTATTTTGGAAAACCAGCAGTACATGGGCTGTACGGTGAACGGGAAATACACGACTGTCAGCTATAATGTGCATAAAATAATTGAGAATCCAAAAGAGGAATACCAAATCATTCCGAACACGCAAGAGGCAATCATTGATGAGAATGTATGGCTTCGGGTACAGGAACTCAGAAAGAATAAACAGCGAAATGCTAAGATAGGTAAAAGCAGTTTGTCTTCGGGATTAGTATTTTGTGCGGACTGTAAACCAAAGCTATATTTCTACGCAGCCAAATCCCTTAAACAAAATCAGGAATTTTTCGGCTACGCCAACTACAAGGACGGCAGAGGAAACACCATCCGTTTCATCCGAGATGTGGTGCCGGAAATGATCATGAAGGAAACAGTTGCAGATTTAGCAGATTTTGTGTGATGCTATAAGTCGGTATTTCTCTATATGAACAAACAGAAATGCGGTGATTCTCAGGAAGAAACGGCAGCAAAAAGTGAAGCTTTTCATTGAAAGCAGCAGAAAGCGAATTATCGATCAGGACAAGCTGTTCAACCGGATTTATGAGGACAATATGATTGGTAAACTGGCGGATAAACGCTATGGGAAAATGGTGGCGGAGTATGAAGCCGAGTAAAAAGAACTGCTTGAAAGAGTAAAAGAGAAAGAAAAGCAGTCATCAGAAATGGAGCAGAAATCAATGGATATGCATCTACTCTTACAAGAGCTACGAGAATTTACCGATATGAAAAAACTCACGCCGACGATTGTGAATAAGCTGCTCCAACGCATTGAGTTACACACTCCCGAAAAGAAATATACCCGAAAGACGATAAAAGTAGACATCTATTTCACCGCGGTAAGATTAGTGAGTTTGCCGAACGAGCAGGAAATTAGCAAAATGGCTGAACAGATACGCAGTATATCCCAGTCTTTCAATCGGCTCACCCCATAAAAAGAAAATGGTGTCATCCGCTAAATCGGTTTACACCATCTTCCTACATTCTTACTGCCTTATTAGCGCGAGGCATTTACTAAGGCTTTTTTGATTATGCTTTTTGAATTGCTTCTATAAGCTGCTTTACATCTTCTTCCTTGGTAGCCCAACTTGTGACAATGCGAACACTTGTATGGCTATCATCTATTTTTTCCCAAAATGTAAATTCAAACTGTTGTTCTAATTTTTTGAAAACTTCATCCGGAAAAATAGGAAAAAGCTGATTACTGCAAGGAGGAAATTGAAAGCCATATCCTTTTTGTGCAATAGCTTTTTGTATGTTTTCTGCCATAGCATTAGAGTGTTTTCCCAGTTTTTCATAAAGATTATTTTCAAACAATGTTTCAAATTGTATTCCCAAAAGCCACCCCTTTGCCAGCATAGCTCCTTTTTGTTTAATAGAAAAACGAAAATCTTCTTCTAACGTTTTTTTAAAAAACACAACGGCTTCTCCAAACAACGCTCCACACTTTGTACCCCCTATGTATAAAATATCTACCAAATTTTGATATTCTTCTAAAGCAATATCATTGAAAGAAGCCGCCAGAGCCGACGCCATTCTGGCGCCGTCTAAATAAAATAGCAAATCCTTTTGTTTACAAAAATCTCTTAATTGTTCTAATTCCTTTTTGCTATATAATGTGCCAACCTCTGTAGGATTAGAAATATAAACCATTTTAGGCTGTACCATATGTTCATCAGTATGAGTGGAAAGAGCTTTTTCAACCATTTTCACAGATAGTTTTCCGTCTTTAGAGGGCATGGCAATCACTTTATGTCCTGTTGCTTCAATGGCGCCTGTTTCATGAACATTAATATGACCGCTTTCTGCCGCTATCACTGCTTGATAAGGCTTTAAACAATGAGAAATCACTATTAAATTTGTTTGGGTCCCTCCTACTAAAAAATGAATGGAACAATCAAAACAATTCAACTTTTTTTGTATAGCTTTTATTGCTTTTTGACAATGGGCATCTTCTCCATAGCCTGTATTTTGAACTGTATTTTCTTGTATGATTTTTTCCAATATACTACTGTAAGCTCCTTCGCTATAATCATTTTTAAAAGAAATCATATTTTTCCTCCTTATCTATTAAACGATTCTGTTACATTAAAATAATATAGACAACAACCCCTTATTGAAAGTACAATAAAATGATAACAAAGACATTTTCTCCCGGAAAGGAACTGTTACTATGCATAAATATAATCATTATTTTTAAAAATTTTGCTATTTCCTGTCCTTATTGTTTTTCTCATTGGCTTTATTGTTATGGAAAAATCATTATGGCTATCAAAAATATATTTGTCGCAAATTTCTTTATTTTTATTTTCATATTAAGTAAATTAACCTGTTAAACATCTGTTTTTTCATAAAAATAGCAGAAATACAAATTGTACTTCTGCTTAAATGCCATCATTGCCTTTTCTTTTTAGGCTTCATATTCGTACTCATCTTCATCATAACGGAAATGACCTCTTGTGTAATTATTTTGTGCCATTTTTGGTCTACCGCTTTTTTTTCTTGGCATATTATTTTTTCTTTTTTCTACTTCTGCTTCTCTTTCCATTTTTCTTTTTCTGTCATATCGTTCTGATTCTGACGCTTTTTTAGACACTTCTTTTTCCTCCCGTTACTTGTTGCTTGCTTATAAAAATAATAGTTATAAATATAATGATATCCCTTGTTTTATAGTATGCAAAAGTAGCTGTTTTGTCAACTGTATAACATAAAAATTTTCAGTAAT
>DVLQ01000062.1 GCA_018715395.1 Candidatus Coprocola pullicola
TATATAAACAGGTGTTATTGATAAAGCTTATATTCAAGACTAAATTGAGTGTTTTGCAAAAGCCATGCTAAACCCTCGAATTTTTACAAATTGTGTGTGCAAAATTCAAACAAACATCAACTAAAAAACCCCTCCCAATTCAACACTGGGAGGGATAGCATTACAAATTCAACACTGGGAGGGATAGCATTACATATGTAAATATTTTTTTAATATCTGCAAATCTGCATCATAAGTTTCGGTCAGACTTCTATTATAGATAATGGCTGCCGGATGATACAATGGAAATAACTGATAACCCTCTTTTGTTTTTGTAATTTCCCCATGCATATCTCCTATGCTTGCACTTTCTTGTCCTGTAATGGCTTTTAAAGGAACATTTCCTAATGTGACAATTATTTCCGGCTGTACCAATGCCAATTCTTTCATTAAATAAGGCAAAAAAAATGCAATTTCTGTTTTTTTGGGAGGTCTATTTACAAATTTCCCTGTTTTCGGACTAATATTGGTAGGGCGGAATTTCACTACATTGGTAATATAAATTTCTTCTCTTTTTAATCCCACCGCTTCCAAAAAAGAGGATAAATTTTTCCCTGCTTTTCCTACAAAAGGTCTGCCTTGCTTTTCTTCATCGCCTCCGGGCGCTTCTCCCACCATACAGATTTTAGCATTTTGTTTTCCTTCTCCAAATACCAACTTTTTTTGAGCATAATCAGATTGTAAAGTATCTTCTTTTAACTGTTGTATCAATTTTTCCATTTCTTCCAAATCCTCTCACTCCTTATTATGTTATACACACTATCCACAAGTTATCCACATTTCTACATTGTTATCCACAAAAATGCTGTGTATAACTTTTGTTTCTATAACACTTTTTATTGTGAAAAAGAAATATATTTTTTCATTTTTTGTACAATCTTTCTTCATATTTGATAATAAAATGTATTCTTTTTTACTTTTCCACAAATATGTGTTTTATTGTGGATAAATTATACACTTTTTTATTGTGGATTGTTTTTTATTTTTAATACGGCAAAAGAGCTGATTAAGCCTGCCACAAAACCCCCTATATGTCCAAAATAATCTACATTTTCTTGGAATAATCCTGCAAAAAGTCCTATAGCTGCCAAAAGCACTATGGTAGTATATTGGATACCCACATTTCTTTTGCCATTTTGGCGGCTATATACCAATACAGCTCCAATCAAACCAAATATGGCTCCCGAAGCTCCTACTGATATGACGTCATTGCACACAGCACTCAAAACACTTCCTCCCAATGCAGAAACAATATAAATGATTAGCATTTTTATTTTACCATACAATAGTTCTGTTCGTGTACCAAAAAAATACAAATAAATGCCATTTTGTACAAAATGCATGATACCTGTGTGCAAAAAACAAGATGTAATCAAACGATAATATTGCCCCAGCTCAAACACAGCATATTTTTGTGTGCCAAAAAGAAAAATCCATTCCTCTTTTTTTTCAAAAAATAGCATCAAAAGAAGTATAACAGCATTTATCACCAGCAAAAACCATGTCAATGCTGTATTGTCACTTTTGATTTCAAAAGCAGATTCTTTTTCAGCACGATAAGCAATTTCTCTTAAAGAAACATCTTCTTGTTTTTGTTCCTGCATCACAGCAGAAAGCGCTATTTTTTTTAGATTTAATATATGATCGGGCTGATTTTTTCCTGTAACGATTGTTTTTCTTTTTTCGGAAAGATACCACCATACATGAAAACAGTTTCCATCGGGTATAAATTCTTTGTTATACACAAAATCCACAGCTTTTTGCACAGCAGTATTATCCACAGATTGTTGCTTTGTAAACTCTCCTACAGCAATGGTAAGCGCAATCACTGAAGTACAGTGATAATGAGAGAGATTCTTTTGTAAATGTTGCAAATATCCCTTCATAAATGTTTCATGAGCCTTTAAATCTGTTTTTTCAGCATTTTGCAATGTTATAATATATAATACAGGGCTTTCGTCTTTCCATAACAATACATTACTATTTTCATTTAACTCTCCTGTGTCCAATACAGAAGAAAGATAAAACCCTTCTGCAATCAATTCTTTTAAAAAATACTGTACAATAGAAGAATACATAAAAACTCCTTTCACGAAAAAAACCCATTGGAAAGGGAAAAATCCAATGAGTTTTTTTAGAATAAGAATTGGGGTATCCTTATTCAGGTATTATAGTTCATAAAATTTAAAAGGACGAATGATGTTATACACAAGCTTATTATACTTATCCACATCTTATCCACGAACATATCATATCATTTCTTTTTCATTTCGTCAACACATTTTAACAAAATATGTAATATTTTTTTGAAAAACCATCATTTCTCGGCAAAAAGCGTCAGCCATTGTATTACAAAAAAATACATAATATAAAAAGTCCTACCATTCCCGGAAGCCCCAAAAGCCCTGTAAAAAGTACTGTCATATAGTTGATTCCTATAGGCAATCCTACTGTGTTTAATATTGTAATCACCACACAGCCAATTCCCGCATTCAAAATTGCTTTCAAAATAATTTTTAAAGGTTTTGCCAGTATCATCAGCGTCATTAAGCCTAAACAAGAAAAAATCATTGCTGTAATAATTTGTGTAGATTCCATATTGTCCTCCCCCTTTTTTGATGATACAGCCGAAGGTTTGCCCTCGGCTGTGTAAAACAAAGCATCTACCCAATTTTTTCATATCCCACAGCTATCAGCCCCAACTGCTTTGCTATCTTTAAAAAATACTCATATTTTTTATACAATGCATTCATTTCATAAATATAGCAATCAATCAAAGTGTCGTCTGTGGCTTGGTCAAACTGCTGTCTTGCCTCTTCTAATTTTTCTTGAATTTCTGCAATCACTTCTAATATCTCTTTGCCTTCTTCTGTCAAATGGTGCTTTAACCTTTCCATGTGGACATTCCTCCTTATTGCTAGTATAAGCAGCATTTTGGTAAATTATGCTTTTACTTACATATTTATTAAGTTCTTATAATTCAGAATCATCATCCAAACCGCCGATGGAAGGAGTCCTTCCCTACTGCGCTTCTAAGCACACTAGTTTTTGCTGCCTTTGGCATTATCTACTTTTCTTCTTGTAAAGGGGTCTATACACCAAAAACTAATTTATACTGTTATTGTACCTTCTTTTTATGAATCATTGACCATATCTTTTCCAAACACAGTAATCTTTACATGCAAAATACCCATTATCAATACTCTGACCTATCAAAAACAATCCATCAATTTTTACATTTCTATTGCACTATATGTCAATCAGCATAGGTATCATCCCAATATCTTCTCTTTCTCATAAATGCCTTCATCTCTTTTTAATTTTAACTATATTATTTATATTCTAAAGCAAATATGATATGGCAACAATTTATATAAAATATCTCCTATGATTTTTCAATACTATCCTAAAAACCACTGCTTAAGCATAGCCAAAGATTTGATGAAACATACGGTGCGTTTAAAATATGAAAATCAAAACAATTACTGCCATTTACAACTATACCAGTCAAATATAAAAAATATATCAACAAATTACTGAAAAACTTGGACTTCAAAACAAAAAATTTGCGCGAAATCTTCTATATCAACAAAAAAACTGACGCCCATAAACTATGACGTCAGTTCTTATTATAATTTGGCTATACTGTCCACATAAAGCATTTGGCTTCAATATCAAATCATATTTTTTACTTTTACCAACAGAAATTTGAATAGAAAAATACTTTCTCCAAACATTTAAAATACAGGTTTATAAAATTAACTGATTTTATTATCCCATTAAAAATCATCAAAAAATCAAGAAACTTCTTTATTTAAAGAAATAAAGGTTCACTTATGCATTTTATTTCAAAACTATTTTTCCTTGCTACTTCTTGTGTTATTGCAAAAATATTTTATAGAGCATTCACAAACTTTGTGTATTGTTTTTGTTTATTTTCGATATTTCTTTCTCATAGAATTTAATATTGCAATAAACGCCACACCTACATCAGCAAAAACCGCAAGCCACATTGTTGCAATACCTACCGCTCCTAAAACCAACACAACTGCTTTTACACCAAGAGCAAAAACAATGTTTTGATTCACAATGCGATTTGTATTCCTTGCTATGATGATACCATCTCCTATTTTTCTAATGTCATCATTCATAATCACTACATCTGCCGCTTCAATGGCTGCATCAGAGCCAATGCCGCCCATAGCAACACCAATATCGGCTCTTGCCAACACAGGAGCATCATTGATACCATCACCGACAAATACTACCTTTGCTTCTCCTTTTTCATCCAAAAGTTTTTCTAATATTTCCACTTTATTTTGGGGCAGTAATTGTGCATAATACGCATCTATTTCCAATTCTTTGCTGACTTTTTGAGCGGTTATTTCGTTATCTCCTGTAAGCATAACCGTATTTTTTACACCAAGAGCTTTTAACTGTTTGATTGCTTCTTTGCTTGCTTCTTTTATACTGTCCGCTACCACAACACTGCCTGCAAAAACATCGTTTTCTGCTACATATACAATACTGCCTGCGCCTTCATAAGGCGTATAGGAAATAGAAAACTGCTTCATCAATTTTTCATTTCCCGCCAATATTGTTTTGCCTTCTATGGTACAGCAAACGCCATGTCCGCCAATTTCTTTATAGTTTTCTACTTCTTCTGTCAAAAAACCATATTTTGATTCATAGCAGTTTGTGATAGATTTCGCAATAGGATGATTGGAGGCTTTTTCCGCTTTTGCGGCCAAATTCAGTACTTTTTGTTCTGTATTGTTTTTTGCGGGATTAATTTGTACCACTTCAAAAATACCTTTTGTCAAAGTGCCTGTTTTATCAAATACAACTGTATTCACATCTTTTAAAGCATGAATATAATTGCTGCCCTTTACCAGCACACCCCTTTTAGAGGCTTCTCCAATACCGGAGAAAAATCCCAGTGGTACAGAAAGCACTAATGCACATGGGCAGGAAATCACAAGAAATATCAATGCTCTGCTTAGCCACATACTAAAAGGTTCTCCTGTTATGATAGGAGGTAATACAGCTAATAATACTGCCGCACAAACTACAAAAGGCGTATATACTTTAGCAAATTTTGTAATAAATTGTTCTGTTTTGGATTTTTTTGCAGTAGCATTTTCTACCATTTCCAATATTTTTACAACGGTAGATTCTCCAAAAGCTTTTGTCACTTGTATTTTTAAAAGACCATTCAGATTTAAACTGCCGCTATATACACTTTCTCCTGCAGAAACTGTACTTGGCAAAGACTCCCCTGTCAATGCAGAAGTATCCATCTGACCGCTTCCTTCTGCTACAACACCATCTAAAGGCACTTTTTCTCCCGGCTTTACAACAATATATTCTCCTACAGAAACTTCTGAAGGGTCTACTTTTTTTATCTCTTGCCCTACTGCCAAATTTGCATAATCAGGACGAATATTCATCAATCCTGCAATGGATTTTCTGGAGCGGTCCACAGCATAAGATTGAAATGTTTCGCCAATTTGATAAAACATCATGACAAACACCGCTTCTGCCATTTCATTTAAAATAATTGCACCAATGGTAGAAATAGACATAAGAAAATTTTCATCAAAAATCTGTCCTCTTTTGATATTTTTTATAGCCGTCCACAAAACATCATAACCAAACAATATATAAGAAATCAAAAACAATCCATAAGAAATCTGACCCTTTGTTAATTCTCCTGCCAAAAAGAAAATAATACCAATGCTAAAACGCATTAATGTTTTTTTCAATGCTATTTGAAAATCAGATTTTTGTTGTTTTTGTATTTTTTGTTCTTGGCTTGTTACCAAGGAAACTTCTACATCAGGCTCATGCCGATGAGTTATTTCGGTAATACTGTTTAAAAGCTCCGAAAGAGAAGTCCCTTGTTCCACCGTCACTTCCATTTCTTGTTTCAATAAATTTATTGTAGCGTTTTTTACTTCTTTTAGTCCCTTTGTTCCTTGTTCTATTTCTGCAGCACAGTGAGCACAGTCCAGTCCCTTTAATCGTACTTTTATAGTTTGTGGTAAATTTCTTTCTTGTTCTAATATCACTTCCACATCTGGTTCATATTTATGAACAATTTGCGTAACTTTAGTAAGAATTTCCTCAGCAGAGCAATTTTGTTGTGTTTGAGCAGAAAGCTCTTGTTTGATGAGATTGATTTGCGGATTTTGCAATGCATTTAATTTTTTTATATCTGCTGTTATTTTTTCAGCACAGTGAGCGCAGTCCAGTCCCTTTAATCGTACTTTTATAGTTTGTTGTAAGTTTCTTTCTTGTTCTAATATCACTTCCACATCCGGTTCATATTTATGAACAATTTGCGTAACTTTAGGAAGAAGTTCCTCAGCAGAACAATTTTGTTGTGTTTGAGCAGAAAGCTCTTGTTTGATGAGATTGATTTGCGGATTTTGTAATTCATTTAATTTTTTTATATCTGCTGTTATTTTTTCAGCACAGTGAGGGCAGTCTAAGCCTTTTAGTTTTATTTTAATTACATTTTCCATTTCTATTCTCCTTTCTTATTGTAATAAATGCTTTTATGAATATTCATTCATGTATAGTCTTATTTTTTAGGCTGTTTTCAAACAGCCTTTTTTTATTCTACATATCCTTTTTTATGACAAATGTGACACATACCTTGTTCTAAAACCGTTTTAATATGTTCATCATCCAAAGAATAATATACAGTTTTACCCTCTTTGCGATATTTTACCAAGTCATTCTGCCTTAGTACACGAAGCTGGTGAGACACAGCAGACTGGTTCATCTGCAAATGCTGGGCAATATCCCCAACGCACATTTCTTTTTCTAACAGCAGACGAAGTAATCGAATCCGTGTACTGTCGCCAAATACTTTAAAAAAATCAGCAACATCATGAATAAAATCATTTTGTAATTCTTTTTCCATATCCACTTCATCAGGACACTGACACGTTTTTTGTGTTTGCATATTCGTCTGCCTCCTATTACAACATCAATATATGAATCTATATTCATATTATATTATTTTTTATCATTTGTCAACGATTTTTACCAAATGAAAAAAAGAAAATAAAGAGCACCATACTTTTATATTATAAAAAAATGTTTCATATGCATTTTTACGCTGTCCATGACTTTTTTGGAGATGATAATTGAATATAATACTCCTTCTTGCAATCATTTTACAATATACAACACATAAATCCTTTTATAAAAAGTAAAACGCTATTATTTCTCAACTATTTTTTAAACATAATTTAAAATTATCTTATTTTTGAACATGATACTACACTACTTTTACACACTAAAAAATCTTAACAAAAACACTGAATTTACAATCTTTTTCACACAAAAACTTTTTAAATTTTAAATAATGTCTTCTAACTTTTATAAAAAAGTGGGACAGTAGTGGGACAAAAGAGTGTATGGGCGACTTTGATAAAAACAGAAAAGGGGGAGTTTAACTCCCCTTTTTAATGTTTTACAATATATCTATAATACTTTTCTATTTTATCTTTTACAGCATCTTTATCATCCAAAAATGCTTTTGCCATATTAGCATAGAAAGCCGTTTTTAAACCCTTGTCTTTGTGTAGTATCTAAAAGAACAGATAATTTTAAATCCCAATCTATTTGTTTCCTTTTGTCATTTACTTCTTTTAACATAAATTGATACCATTCTGTCAATGCTTCTGTATATTCTACAGTATCCTTATACTCACGATTTTCTAAATATCTTTCATATAATTCTTCAATGACATTCATTTTTTTACCCCCTTTTTCAAAAATTTTTATATTTTTCTATTCATATATTGCAAATACCATCAAAAAATGATATATTTTAACAAAAATACTAATGTTTTCATCATATATAGGGGGGGACTTTATGAAAAAATGTCTTGCTTTACTTTTGGCTATGACTTTTACAATGGGGATTTCAGCTTGTGGAAACCAGTCAAATACTACTTCAACAACTACTTCAAATCAAGAAGAAAAAATTGATATTTCTAAGATGTCAGATGAAGATATTATAAACAAATTTATAGAAGCTGGATTTCCTATTAGTAAAGTAATTGTATATAATGAAGAAACTGATACAAATGGTAGATTGGGACGACCTAATCAGTATATACAAAAAACAAATTTTGCAGATAGTAGATATAATCAACCAGACATTGAAAATAATCCCATTGGTGGAACAATAGAAATCTTTAATAACGCCGAAGACGCTCAAGCAAGGAAGGATTATTTAGATAATGCATTCAAAATTCTCTCTGAAACACCAGATTATATGTATTTAAGAGATAAGATGTTATTTCGCATACATGATGAGCTGACGCCTACTCATGCAAAAGAATATGAAACAGGATTTGACGCCCTAATCAATGGAAAAATGCCAACTTTTACCCTTTCTGAAACGACACAAGACACTGAAAATAATTTAGAAGATAGTGGAAAAATCAATAATAACTATACTGTTTCTATCAAAGACCATATTTTAACAACAGATGAAAGCGGAAAAGATGTTATAATAATTAATTATGACTTCACAAATACAGGAAATGAGGGAACTTCTTTTTCATCAGCAATTTCAACAAAAGCGTTTCAAGATGGTATTCAATTAACTAATGCTTATTTATATAATAATGAATATTATAATAATGAGAATAATTCAAAAGAAATAAAAACAGGTGCAACTATTTCAGTACAAACAGCTTATGAACTAGATAGTTTGACATCTCCTGTTGAAATAGAAGTTACCGACTTGCTTGATTTTTCAGGAAAATCTAAAACTTTAACAAAAACTTTTTCACTACAATAAATTCAAAAATCAAAACACGCACCTAGTTTTTTTCTTAAAGATAAAAAATGTTTAACAAAAAAGACTAGCATACACTAGTCTTTTTTTTCGTCCATACCTCTTATTTTTAGTATAGCTTGAATAAACAGATACTTTTTTTGTATAAAATCATGAATTGTGTAAGGGGGCAAAAAAACTGTCAAAAAGTTGCAGAAAGAATGTCAATTTTTTAAAATAAAAAAGAGTAAAAATATTCTTTTTACTCTTCTTACTTAAATATTTATTCAATTTTAAAACAATATTAAAAAGTCAGTTAAACCTTAATTAAACTATGTAATATCAAAC
>DVLQ01000063.1 GCA_018715395.1 Candidatus Coprocola pullicola
TCCCAAAAATAATATCTGTTTTCTCACTTCCTTTTTTTTATCATTTTACTACTTTTTTATTGCAATATTATAAAACGGCAATGACTCTATCTACATGATGTTTTTTCAATAATCTATAATCATATCATGAACGTCTTGCACTCACTGTGTCAAATCCTCTCCTTTTTGCACTGCAACGTTTTTTTCATACAATGCTCTATCTCCCAAAAGTAATATCTGTTTTACTATTTTCTCACTTTCTTTTTTCATCATTTTACTACTTTTTTATTACAATGTCATCAAAGCATACAAAAAAGTACAGCATTATTCTATTTTCATATCTCTTGCTGTACTTTTTTAATATCAATTTTTTTGTTTTTTTATCAAAAAAGGGATTTTTTTCTCTGATAAAAATAGTCCTGACAATGTCATTGCCGTTCCCAATATGGTCATAGGCGTCACAGGTTCTTTTAACACCATAGCAGAAGTGAGAATGGTTATCACCGGTACAATATAAATATAAATGCTTGTTTTCACTGCCCCTAGGCTTTTTACAGCAATCCCCCATGTCACAAAACAAAGCGCAGAAGCTCCCAATCCCAAAAAAAGCATATGCGCTGTATCATTTATATTAGAAAACCGTTGCAAATCCATTTGAAATGAAAACACAAAAAGTGTCGGAATCATAAATAAAATGCCATATAAAAAAGTATGTCTTGTCGTTTGTATACTGGAATAACCATATCCGCTGATTTTTCTTGTCAATACAGCATAACATGCCCAAACTGCTGCCGCCGCCAGAGCCAATATATCTCCTTTGGGATGGATTTGCATTGTTTGACCCTGAAATGTCATAACGCCAATACCTATTATGGCTACTGCAAACCCTACAAAAAAACAACCGCCCAATTTTTCTTCTTCTTTCATAAAAAAATGTGTCAGCAAAGCTGTAAAAAAAGGAGATACCGATACAATCACCCCCACATTTGAAGCCAATGTGTCTGTCAATGCTATATTTTCAAGCAGATAATAAAGACAAATACCACAAAAACCTGCGGCTGCAAAGGTAGCCTCCTGTTTTTTTGACATTTTATTCATTTTTTTAGGAAATACCAGCCAAAGCGCTGCAAATCCTATTACAAATCGAAAAAATAATATTTCCACTGGCTGAAATGCTTCCAGCAATATTTTTGTAGAAATAAATGTCATGCCCCATATCAAAATTGTAATCAATGCCGCACAATGTCCCTTTGCAGCAAAATTGGTATTCATTTGTATTCACTCCTTCTTTTGCCAAATACTTTTGTAGGTTCCCGGCGGAATCCCTATAAATGCTGTAAAAAAACGATGAAAATGGCTCTGGTCTGAAAAACCTGTTTGCAATGGTGTTTCCAGTGGCGACACTCTCCTTTACAGCAATTTTTTTGCCTCATTGATTCGTATGCTTTCCAAATATCGGTAAGGGGTAATGCCTTTTTGTTTTGTAAATGCTCTTAAAAGTGTAGACTTGCTTAGAAAAGCAATGTCACAAAGCTGTTGCAGCGTTATGGTATTTTGGTACTGTTTTTCTATCCATTGGCATACTTTTTGTACCGCTTGAACTTGATTTCCCATAGGCATTTGTGGTGTATTTTTGCTGTATCGTTGCAAAACAATGGATAAAAAAAGATAAAAACACTTTTCTTTTTCAAAAGATTCCTCCTTTTTCAATATCATTTTATGAAGTTTTTGAAAATAAAAGCTCATTTCTTCATCATAGCAAACGGTCTTTTCAAAATAGGGCATCTGTTTTTGTGCCGTCATCTCATTTATGTATTGTTCCATGATTTTTGTAGAAATACTAATACTGATATATTCCAGCAAACTGCCGTCACCAGAAACACAGCTATGATTTTATTTTGGATTTAGTAAAAAAAGCCCCCTTTTCCATTTCATACGTTTTTTGTTTACATTTTGCAATTCTTTTTCCACCTTTGAGAAGTCCTATCACATACTGCTCATGAAAATAGTTTGGAAAAGATTGACAAATCCTTTGAAAAGAATATGCCCCTACAGACAGTGTTTTGTTATAGCAATAGATTCTTTTTTCCACAGCATTCACCTCACAAAGTATCATACCACAGCTTTTGGTAAATTTCTTGTATCATATTTTCAAAATTTAATAAAAAATCATTTTTTTTTATGGACAAAATCAATAATAAATTCTTAATTTGTCCCAAAATTTCATACTTTTATGCAAAAGAGCATATAGTCATTTTTACTGCAATCCATATCCTTTTTTTCAAATAAGGCTATGAAGACTTCTCTTTTTTTGATAAATTCTTTATTACATTCCCACTTTTCCTATTTTTGTAAATATGCTATCATATTATCAATGATTATAAAAAACTAGGAGGGAAAATATATGAAAACATTACTTATGGGACAAAAAATACCTTTTTCACAACTATCTATAACAGATTGCTTTGAAATAGAATTTTCGTTTTCTCAAAGTTCTATTGACCCGGACGTTTCTTGTTTTTGTGTAAACAGTGATAATCAGCTTTCTGATGATAGATATTTTATATTTTACAATCAACTTTGTTCTGCTCACAATGAAATCGTAAAAGAACAAAAAAAAGATAGTTTCACTGTTTCTATACAACAACTGCCCTCCTTTATTCATCGTATGGTTTTTACAGCGTCTGTAGAAAGCGGTTCTTTTTCAAACATACCGGAAGGCTCTTTGTTTTTAAAAAATTCCAAAACAGGTGAAATTGTTGCTGATTACCACTTTTGTTCCGCTCAGTTTGAAAAAGAAAAAGCGATTATTTTAGCAGAATGTTACATCTATCAAGGACAATGGAAGTTTTCTATTGTAGCAAGAGGATTTAATGGCGGCTTGAGAGAACTTTTAAAACATTATGGAGGAGAAGAAACGGTTTCTCCTCCAACACAAACTCCTCCAAAAGTATCTCTTTCAAAAAGCGAAAAAGTACAAAAAGCAGTATTTCAAAAAGCCCCTCATTTGATTGATTTAACAAAAAAAGCTATTGTAACCCTCGAAAAACAACATCTTCAGTCTGTCACAGCCAAAGTGCTTTTGGTATTAGACCGCTCCGGCTCTATGCATCATCAATACCAAAATGGCAAAGTGCAAAGACTTTTGGATAAAGTACTGCCTTTGGCACTTCTTTTTGATGATGACGGTATATTAGAAAGTTGGGCATTTGCCTCCACTTACTGCCAATTAGAAGATATCACACTGGAAAACATACATCATTATATTGTAAATCATCACTGGAAAAAATGGGATATTGGCGGCACAAATAATGAGCCTGCCATCATGCAGACTCTTTATGAAAAACATAAAAACTCTTCTGAGGCAGTATACATACTTTTTGTCAGCGACGGAGGCGTCGCAAAAAGCGGCAAAATCAAAAAAATTATAGTAGAAGCCTCAAGTTGTCCCATTTTTTGGCAATTTGTAGGCATTGGCGGCAAAAATTACGGCATACTGGAAAAACTAGATACTATGGAAGGTCGTTTTATAGACAACGCCAATTTTTTTGCGCTAGATGATATTGATTCTATCAGTGACGAACAGCTTTATGAAAGGCTTATGGGCGAATTTCCTATTTGGCTAAAGCAAGCTAAACAAAAAAATATACTTCCCTAATTGATATTTGATTGTTTTTCCCTCTTTATTATCACTATGAGAGGGATTTTTTATTTGAAATCAAAATAAAAAACTTAACAATTTATAGATTGTTTTTTTAATATTTTCTGTTAAAATATATTTTTGTTTCGATTTTTTCATATATTTTGTTTCTTTTTTTATACAATATTTATTGTGACAATATCATTAATATTTTTATACCTTTCATAAAGTAACAAAATTCTTATTTTTTCGATGTTTTTCTATTGCTACACTAATAAAAATATGCTATACTATCACTACTTGAAAATAAAAATGGAAAAATAAGGAATATTATAAAAATTTTGGTTTTTATCTTAAAAAGAAAAAGGAGTTGATATCTATGTTTAAAACTGCTGCACTCAAAAAAACAGACAACCGCTTTCTTTTTTTGCTGTACAAAAAAATATCTTCCTTTTTTTCATGACGCTATCTCTTTTTTGTATAGCGTCTTTTTTATTCTCATCATATTTTTCCACACTCAATCAAGTAACTTCATCATTCATCGCCAAACCATCAAAAAAGTATATCTTTATAATACAAAAGAAAAATGATATTTTTAAAGAATAAATTTACATAATTAAGGAAAATAAAAGAGAGGAAACACAAAATGAATGCAAAAACAATCAAAAAAAGAAAATTATCCACCACATTAGCTATTTATTCTATCATTGTACTTTTAATATTAAATACCATTACAGCTATTTTTATGGGCGTTTATACAAGTAATGCTATGAATCAAAAGCAAACTGCTTATTTAACACAAATATTAACAAATGCCAAAAATGAAATTGATGATTTTATAGAAAAATACACTGCTGTTGCCCAAACAATTGCTAACACCACCTCTTTAAAAAATGCGGTTGCCGCCAGCAATGCCCAACTACCTATGTCTAGCGTACCCTCTTTTGCAAATACAGTTCAATTTATACAACAAACACAACAAACTTATGATGATATTTTAAATATCAGTGTAGGCAGCGTAGCAGAAAATACTATCTATATTACTGATGGTACTATGATAGATTATTCTCTCAAAGACAGACCCACTTTTGATGCAGTCACAGAAAATAAAATTATTGTAACAGAACCTTATATAGACGCTATTACAAATAGTTTATGTATTTCTATTTCCGCTCCCATACAAAATAATGGTCAAACACAAGGACTTGTTTGTGTTGATTTAAAATTAGACAATCTTTCAAACTTTTTAAAGGGACTTTCTTTTGGTGAAACAGGAAATATTATTTTGATTGGTCAAGATAACGCCATTATTGCCTATAGCAATACATCTTTAATCGGACAGCCCTTTTCTCAAACAGGCGCTTCTGGAAAATCATTAGAAGCAGAGCTTTCTGCGCCTACAGGAAAAACATTTTCTTACAATTTAAATGGTATGAAAAAAACTGGCGTTATTATTGAACTTCCTCAATATAATTGGAAAGTATTTTCAGGCATTTCCAGCAAAGAATACAATCAAGATGCTGTTTATATATTATCGATATTAGTTATATTACTTATTATAAATACCATTATAACAGCTTGTGTACTGCGTTATATTTTAATCAAAAAATTACGTCCTATTTCTGATATCAAACAAAGTCTTGCTCAAATGAGCCAAGGTAATTTGCAAATTGAAATAGAAAATATAACAAATGATGAAATCGGAGAAATTGCAGATTCCATTTATTCTTGTACGTCTAGTCTATCTGCCTATATTCATGAAATTGACGTTTCTATGGAGAACTTAACTTGCGGAAATTTGACTTATTCTCCTTCTCTGACATTTCAGGGAGATTTTATATCCATACAGCATTCTATTTCTAAATTTGTACAAAAATTAACCGAGCTTAATACAGAAATTACAACAGTAGCAGAGCAAGTTTCTACCGGTTCAGAACAAGTTTCTGCCGGAGCACAATCCCTTGCCAATGCTTCAGAAAAGCAATCTTCTTCTATAGAAGAATTGACGCTTTCTATATCAAAAATTACAAAACAAATACAAACAACAGACGCTGATTCCAATGCATGTTATGAAAAAGTATTTTTAGCAAATTCTGCTTTGACAGAAAGTATTGAGCATATGCAGAATCTTTCCGAAGCTATGAACAGAATCCGTATTGATTCCGAAAAAATCAGCGGCATTATCAAAACCATTGAAGATATTGCTTTTCAAACAAATATTTTGGCGCTCAATGCAGCTGTAGAAGCTGCCAGAGCCGGTTTAGCAGGCAAAGGATTTGCCGTCGTAGCTGACGAGGTCAGAAATCTTTCTTCCAAAAGTTCGGAAGCCTCTCAACAAATTGCAGAACTCATTGAAACCTCCGGCAGTTCTATTCAAGATGGTGCAAAAGCAACACAAGAAACAAAAAAAGCTCTTGGAAGAGTAGAAGAGCAAGCCGTTCAAATTGTAGAAATTATTGATAGAATTGCTCATGCGTCTTCACAACAATCTGATGCAATTACACAAATCAATGAGTCTATGGAACAAATTTCCAGTACAGTACATAGTAATTCTGCCACAGCAGAACAATCTGCCGCTTCTAGTCAAGAATTAACAGCACAGGCAAGTATTTTAAAAGCATTGCTTGCTCAATTTAAAACAGAAAAGGAAACTACGCCAAAAAGCGAATCTTTTTACGATCCTCTTTTTGAAACAACAAACGATACACAGGAAAAATATTAAACTCATTAAAAATCAAGATATTGTAGAAAAAATATATCTTTACAAGAAAGAACATTTTTATGACATTACATGATTTCTTTTTATACAAACGAAATACTTTTTGTGTCTATTCGCACACAAAAAACAACCGCCTGTCTAATGGGCGGTTTTCTTTATACAAAAAACCTCTAGTCGCCTAACGGATGGCTTTTTGTATGTGGGCATAGCCCTCTCTACTTTTGGATTATATGCAAACGCATAAACTTGCTCTGCCAGCTGTCTCTCCGTTACCTACTACTCTTAAAAGGGTTTTCTGATTTCAGCGTCAGCTGTTTGTCTAGTTACTGTTCTCTTAATTAATTTGTTATATATTCAGCTATTCTATCTGCATTTTTTTGCCGTATGGATAACACCAAAACTCTCTATTTCTATATTTATATTTTCACTTACAAAATTGTTCCTATCACATCGTACTGCTTTTTCCTTCAAATTCCCTTTCAAATATTCCATAAAACTTGATATACTTACTTTAGGCAGTATTTCTACAGGCATATGTACATGATTTGGACACACTTCTGCTTTTCATATATTTGTTCCTTTTTACTCACACAATTTTCTCAATCTTTCTACTAGTACTTTCCTTTTTTCATATATAAAATACTTTTCTACTATATTTCCGCACAAATACAATATCACATTTGCAATTCTATTTTGTATTTCACAAACTATGGATATCTGCAATGTCCCTATCATTTCTACCTGAACACCAGAAGGCTTTTTTTAACCATGCTTTTAATACATGGTTTTCTTTATACAATAAAAAGAGAAGAATTGATTCTTCTTCTTATAAATCAATAATATAATTTATTTGATTATTTTTGGATTTTTTTGAAAGCTATCCTGTCAAAGCGTTTATAAGCATATCCGTTCATTATGAAAAAAGAAGAAATTGAAAGGAATTTTGATTATAGAGAAAACTGAAAAATATTTAAACAAAACCTCAAATAATATTTTATATTTATATTAGTACCCTTTTCTCTTTTTATATCATTCATACTATATTAATATCTCTTTAATTTATATAAAAAATTTTACGATAATTGCATCTCTTACAACTTCTTTGCTTTTTTACCACTACAAACTAAACATATTTTAAAACAAATAAAATACAGTTTTATCAAAATAAAAATCCCAATACTGCAAATATTACTGTTATAACATCCTCTATATCCTTTTTTATATAACAATATACTATGGTTTTAAAAATTGCTTTTTTTCTTCCATATACAAGCAATAATGGTTCAAACAACTTCTTTTAGAAATACAAATATATGGCTTAAAAATAAAATCCTCCTTTCCATTTTGTACTATTTTGTTTTTGACATTACATTTTTTTATCAAATCGAAAATTTTGTCATGTTTGTTTTATATCAAAATTAATCAATCCTTTTTCATATAAATTTAAAATAATTTTAATACTTTCCCATATCCTTTCCTCTTTTTTTACAGTATCTCTAACGCTTTTTTCTTCTAAAGTATGTTCTGTA
>DVLQ01000064.1 GCA_018715395.1 Candidatus Coprocola pullicola
TTTTAAGGGTAGCAGATAATCATACCACTAAGGCTTGAACGAAGTGAAAGCCAGCGTCATTTAGGCGCTGGCTCTTAATAAGCCCTTATAGGGCTGGTGCAAACCACGTCTTTTAGGCGTGGTTTTGATTAGACAAATTTCTTTTTATATTCGGTACCCCACATCACCATAGAGTCTAAAATAGGCTTTAAACTATAGCCTGTTTCTGTAAGGGTATATTCCACTCTTGGAGGAATTTCAGCATAGACTTTTCTTGTTAAAAGACATGCTTCTTCCATAGAACGAAGATTGCTTGTAAGTACTTTTTGTGTAATCCCTGTTACAGAATGCATCAGTTCATTAAAACGTTTCGTTCCTTCCAGAAGATCGCGGATAATGAGTACTTTCCATTTATTTCCGATTAGCTGCAATGTCATTTCTACAGGGCAGGCTGGTACCTCTTTTGGCATAAAAATTACCTCCTTTGTTTATGATATTAAGCCAATAGTATCAAATTAACTGTATATACCTAATTATACTAGCGAAGTAAAAACTGTCAATAGAATCAGGGAGATGAAAGAAATGGATTACTCAAACATACTGAAAAATGAAATACATTTTGCTGTTTTTGTAACTATTGATGAAAATGGGCTGCCATGCACAAGAGTGATTGATATTATGCTTGCGGACAAAACAGGTATTTATTTTCTCCCTTTTAGATTCAGTGTTGCTATTGCTAAACTATCGAAATTGGATGTAGAAATATTCATTAGAAGATATGAAGGTGCTCTTGTTCGAATCCTGAAAGGCAATTCCTTACAGTTTTTTTCCCTTAGATTGTCAGCCCGAAAGCACATAAAAGAGCAGTTGTTTTCTCGGTTGAAAATAGCTGCTCTCAGTTGATGTATTCAGTTGTTTAATTTGGCGGTAAACTTCTTGATAAATGGGAAATTGTCATTATTGTTTTATTTCCAAACAATAGAAAGAGGGTCTATTTGGATACATTTTGTCGGGAGTATTCCAAATCTCTGCATCATCCATTTCATTGATATGTTTTGTGGTAAGTTCATCAATGAAGATTGTTTTCCTATGAATTACAGGTCTGTCCTCAAATTCATAATAGTCCATTAACCACACATGCCAAAGTTCTATGGAAGTTGTATTTTGCAAAGCATTTTTCATATATTCAATCAGTTGTTTGGCTCTACCTTCTGTATAGTGCCATTGCAGATAGACGCCATTTTTTTTGTCGGTATAGTCTTGAACATCTGTAAAGAAATACAGAAAATAGTCATCATCTGCGCTACCGTCATATATTGTGCCATCATCAATGGCTATTTCAAGGGGATAATACTGAACTGGCACTACTTCCATTAAAGGGGAGTCCGAAGCAATAAAGGTGCATACGCTCATAAAATACCTCCGTCAAATTCTAATTTATTGCGTTGTTATTTTGAGAAGATGATAACATAAGGCTGTGAACAAATCTACATCATTTTGGTGTATCGGCGGCGTTATTCTCTATGGCATACTGCCGTTGCTGACTGTATGGAGCGGTCAGATGAAAAGAGAAGCAAACCCTTTAAAATCTTACCATAAAATTTGCAATACAATATATTTTACTGTATGAAAAGAAGCATAGGCATAGAGCTGCCGTTCTTTTGGACAGCGGTTTTATATGCGGTTAAACTTTATTGGGGAATAAATTTTTTTTATTTTCTACCAAATACATAAAAAACCTGTTCATAGTGGTAAAAGAAGAATGACGCCAGCCAAAAGCGGGTGCCATTCACTATTTCTGTATATATTGCATATTTATTAGATCATTTGCCCAGCAACACTTAATTTGAAAGGGGACTTTATTTAAAAAAACATTTTATTAGCAGCTGATGACTTAAAAATTTGTTTCTGTTTGTGCAATGACAAATGCAAAAGATTTCTTGAATAAAAAATCCATTACAATGCAAGGAAAAATTGAAAACATCGGCAAAAGCCATTTGGATGAAGTATTCATAAAAAATCCCTATATGCAAATATCCTACAGAAAAAAGCAAGACTGCTCTTGAAGTGTTTCAGCTTTATGAAGGAAAAGGCGAGTATTTTCATCTGTCTTCTGCACCCATTTTTGGGTATGCATTTGTGATTGGTAAGGAAAAAGAGAGTCAAAAAGGATATTTTGTAACAAATAAGTGCCATGGAAGTAAAATATGTTATGCTAACTGCCCACAGAAGTGTATAGATATCAGTATAAAGTCTGTTATGATTCATCAGGAAAACTGCTTATATTAGGGAAATTGTTATGAGATTTGTCCTTTTGGAGCCATTGAAAGGAGATTGTGAAAGATGAGTTTCATTGAAATATGGAATACAAAAAGAAGAAATTCTACTTTGGAAGAAAAAATTTGCGAACTGAAAGAGCGATTGGATACCACGGATTATATTGTGATTGGCGCCGGCGGCTGGACTTTCCGCTGCGGCAGGGTTTACTTATGCGGGTAAAAGATTTGAAGACAATTTTGGAGCGTTTATGAAACGGTATGGTATGAAAGATATGTACTCGGCCGGTTTTTATCCTTTTGGCACAGAGGAAGAAAAGTGGGCATACTGGAGTAAACAGATCTATTTAAACAGGTATGATGTGGAAAAAGGAAAACCATATTTGGATTTATTGGATTTGGTAAGAGAAAAGGATTATTTTGTTTTGACTACCAATGTGGATCATCAATTTGAGTTGTGCGGCTTTGAGGCAGAAAGAATATTTGCTACACAGGGGGACTATGGTTTTTTTCAGTGTGCAAAAGCCTGCCATAAAAAATTATACGACAATGAAAAAATCGTACGTGAAATGGTTAGACAGCAAACAGACTGTAAAATTCCATCTTCTCTTGTACCAAAATGTCCTGTCTGTGGCGGTAATATGGAAGTAAATCTGCGTTGTGACCAATATTTTGTAGAAGATGAAAATTGGGAAAAAGCCTCACAGCGGTATCATGATTATTTGGTGAAAAATAAAAATGAAAAGATATTATTTCTAGAGCTTGGAGTGGGCGCAAATACACCTAGCATCATTAAATATCCATTCTGGAAAATGACAAGCCAATGCAAAGAGGCGTTTTATGTATGCCTCAATGTGAATGAAGCATGGGCGCCGAAAGAAATTAGAAGAAAATCATTGTGTATCAATGCAGATATTAAATATGTATTTGCCAGTTTGAAGGGATGTTAAATATGAAACAGAAAGAACGACTAGATTATTTGGTTGGATATTTATGCAGAGATTCTGTTGTATATAAAGATATAACAGTAAAAGAGGAACAGAAACGTCAACTAATGCGTTCTCTTATGAATATTCGAATGCCAAAGACTGTGCCAAAAGAGTTTGTGCAAATACAAAATGCATTTTTACAGAAAGAGGCGAAAGAAAAAGGAATTATAGATGTTGATGATATCCCTGCAGTGAAAGAAAATTTTGGTGTGAATTTTGAAAATGCAGATAAAATTTCTTTGTGGCAAGGTGATATTACAATATTAAAAGCAGACGCCATTGTCAATGCTGCCAACTCTCAGATGCTAGGCTGCTTTGTTCCTTGTCATGGTTGCATTGATAATGCAATCCATTCGGCAGCGGGTATACAGTTGCGAGAAGAATGTATGAATTATATGGAGGCACAAAGAAGAAAATATGGAAAAAACTATGAGGAGCCAACAGGAACGGCTATGATAATCTCAGCATATAACCTTCCAAGCAAATATATTATTCATACGGTTGGACCTATTGTAAGTGAAAAACTAACACAAAGGGAGTGTGCTCTTTTGAAAAACTGTTACAAGTCTTGTCTGGAACTTGCGGAAAGAAAGAAATTGAAAAGCATTGTTTTTTGCTGTATTTCCACAGGGGAATATGGTTTTTCTAATCAACAAGCTGCAGAAATAGCCGTAGAAACTGTGATAGAGTTTTTACAAGGTAGTCAAAATTTGAAAAAAATTATATTTGATGTTTTTAAAGAGAAAGATTTTGAAATTTATCAAGAGGTTATTGATAGAGCAAATCAATCATAGAAAACGATATGTTAAGATGAAGGAGGTAAGAAAAGACAGATAGGTAACCATACTATGGCTTAAAAGCCTGGTTCCGTTTTATACTGAATCGGGCTTTTGTAATGTAGAGCCTCTGCTGTATGCTCGTAATAAAAGTATTTTATATAGTTATTTAAAAGCAATGGTACATCTTTGGCAGTACTTAAAATTTAAAATAATTCTTAATTTATCCAGTCATTTAACACCTCCGTTATCAGACTATCTGTGATTTCGTTACATTGATGTCTATATGTTATAATTTTTATGAGGGTGGCAAAACACTCTCGAGGGGTAAACAGCTTCTTGGTCAGTATGGATGTTTGTCCTTTTCTTTTTTCAACCAATTATTTTCATTATCCTAAAAACAATAGTAGTATAACTTGCCGTTTTTTGTAACAGGCGTGTATTGAGGAGTGTTTGATTATAAAATGTATCTAGTAGAATGGGCTATGCTCCTCTTTTTCCCCTTGTTTTTTAACTAGAAACCAACTATTGGCAGAAAGTACTCTGCATGTCAGCGGTCATGGATTGTACTGGGAATTTCCAAACGCTTATTTTTATAATTTTTATAAATACATTTTCATGCCTTTCAATACATTTCAGAATTCATTGTGTCTGCCATACAGCATTTACAAACAAAATTGTTTGTAAATTTAACGACTTCAACAAAAATTACGTAAGAGAAGTGACAAAATATTTATTTGCTATTGCTATACATCAATTTTTGTTTTATCTGAGCAGTATTTTCACAAAAGAGCACATTAATGTGCTTTGGCTGAATGAATAATACCTATTTGAGATGATCAACGTATGCGTGTTTTCATATGGCTCTGAGATATACTATATAGAAAGAGATACAATAGTTTTGTTTTGGATTATAAAAAATATTTGTTTAAAAAATTAATATCATAAAAAAGCTAGGAAAAGATTTTAAAAAACACAATATCATTTGCTATTTTTGATGATTTTTCTTGAAAGGCGACAGTTGCTGTCTTATAATGGAAAAAGCTATAATAAAAAAAGCAATGAAAAAAGTATGAAAGTATTTTTGTAAGTATCTATAAAAAAGAATTTTTTTATAAAAGTAAAAATAATGTAATAGATTTTTTGTAAAAATTTGAAAACTATAGATGAATAATCTAAAAATCAATAGGCTATTTCTGATTTGGAAAAACAATCATTTTGTAAATAAAGGCGGTAAAACAATGCAAACAAGATTTTATTTTATACGACATGGGGAAACACAATGGAACAAACAAGGAATTTATCAAGGATGGACGGATATTCCTCTTTCAGAAGAAGGAAAAAAACAAGCTCGATGTTTGAAAAAACGGTTTGAAAATGAAAAACTGAAATTGGATGCAGTGTATTCCTCTCCTTTGCAAAGAGCCATGCAAACAGCAGAAGCTATGGCAAAAGCAAAGGGACTGACTGTAATAGCAGATGATCATTTTAAAGAAATCAATTTTGGAGAATGGGAAGGACATACTGTAGCACAGCTTTCTGAAAAACATGGCAAAGCCTATACCGATTTTTTTGAAAATCCTTTTATACATCCCTTTCCCGGAGAAGGTTCTTTTGATGCAGTAATAAAACGCTCTGTAGAAGGCTTTGAATTACTTTTGAAAAAGCATGAAGGAGCAAATGTGGCAATTGTTTCCCATGGCGGATTGCTTCGGGTACTGATTATGACATTAATGGGAATGGACTATACATTTTATAGAAAAACATGGTTGAGCAATACTTCTGTTACTGTGATTGATGTAAAAGAAAATGGTAAAAAATTATTATTGACATTAAATGATTTTTCTCATTTAGAAACATTGTGATATAAAAGGAGAAAGGATATGAAAAAGGTATTGGTAGTCGGCGGCGGGGCTTCGGGCATGATGGCGGCAGGCACAGCGGCACAAAAGGGGCATATTGTCCATTTGTATGAAAAAAATGACCGATTGGGCAAAAAGATATATATTACAGGAAAAGGACGCTGTAACATAACAAATGACAGCGATATTGACACCCATTTGGAAAATATTCCCGGAAATCCTTATTTTATGTACAGTGCGTTTTATATGCTGGATAGTCAAAAGACAAAAGCCTTTTTTGATGCATTGGGATTGAAAACAAAAACAGAAAGAGGCAACAGGGTATTTCCTGTTTCTGAAAAAGCAGGAGACGTCGTAAGAGCATTAGAAAAATATTTGAAAAAAAATGGCGTGGTCATACACACCAATTCTGCTGTAAAACAAATACTGACACAAAATCAATGTGTGAAGGGGATTCGTTTGGAAAATGGAAAAGAAATACAAGCGGATGATGTGGTTATCTGCACAGGGGGACTGTCTTATGCCGGCACAGGCTCTACCGGAGACGGATATAAAATGGCAAAAGATTTGGGACATACTGTCACAAAACTGTATCCTTCTCTTGTGGCTTTGAAAACAAAAGAAAACTGGTGCAGGCAATTGATGGGATTGAGTTTAAAAAATTGTGCCATTGCAGTAAAAAATGAAAAAGGAAAAAACATTTATAAAGATTTTGGAGAAATGCTTTTTACACATTTTGGAGTGTCCGGACCAATGATATTAACAGCCAGCAGACATATTGTAAAACAATTGCAAAAACAGAGCTATACAATAGAAATTGATTTGAAGCCTGCCTTAGAAGAAAAAGCACTGGATGCAAGAATACTACGGGATTTTCAAAAATACAGCAACAAAAATTTCAGCAATGCATTGGATGATTTGCTGCCTCAAAAATTGATTCCTGTTATTATTGATTTGGCAGGAATTTCTCCTATAAAAAAGGTACATGATATTACAAAGCAAGAAAGACAAAGCCTGATAAAGCAAATGAAACATTTAACGGTGACCGTTTGTGGGACGGCAGGCTTTCAAGAAGCTGTGATTACCTGCGGAGGAGTTTGCGTGGATGAAATAAACCCTTCCACTATGGAATCCAAAATAATAAAGGGGTTGTATTTTGCCGGAGAGATACTGGATGTAGATGCTTATACAGGAGGGTTTAATTTGCAGATTGCTTTTTCTACCGGCTATACCGCCGGAGAAAGTATAGAATAAAAAATAGGTTTTGTTAACTTAACATGAAAATAATAAATACAGAAAAATTTTTTAAAATAAAACAAGCATTTTGTTTTTTTTGGAGAGTATGTAACGCTTGTAACAAAAGCAGGCGTTTGTGGGAAAATACGGCTACTGTAATCCCATCGTATTTAGACAGTGGATTAAAGCAGCCAAAATATAGGGAGTAAGGACTGCCCCAATTAACGCCTATGGAGATAGTAGGTTGCAAAGTTGAAGAAACAAAAAGCCCATTGGCTTTAGATAATGGGTAATTTATCAAATAAGAATGGAAATGTTAATAAAATAAAAATTAGAAATGATATCCAAAGCAGATTCGATACCCATAATTAGTTTTTCCATAACACCAAAAAGAATGAGAAAAGCAATGGGAACAGAAAATAGCAAAATCTTTAAAAGTAACGACTATATTTATGTATAGTAACAGCACCTTTTTGGGAGAAACCGTGTTTTAGTTCACTTTATTGAATTTTCAATCAGGAGCTGTTGTCTATTATTTTAACGTAACAGAATCAAAAAATAAAAAAGGAGTGTTTTTATATGATTTGTATTAGAGGAGCCATTACAGTAGAGGAAAATAGTAAAAGAGAAATACTGGAAAGTACAAAAAAAATGCTTTTTGCTATTATAGAAAGAAATGAACTGAAAATAGAAGACATTATACAAATACAATTTACTATGACAAAAGATTTGGATGCAGTCTATCCGGCAGTGGCGGCAAGAGAAATTGGTATAACAGATGCGGCATTGATGTGCATGCAGGAATTATATGTACAAGACAGCTTGGAAAAATGTATTCGCTGCGCTGTATTATGTAACATAGAAAAAAAACAAAGAGATATTTTTCATGTGTATTTAGCAGGAGCAAAATCTTTAAGACCTGATTTAGCATAGCGTTTTTGTTAATTTAATATAAAAATAAAAATGCAATTCTAAAAAAAGAACATACAAAGAAAAGCCAACGCCTGAAAAATTTTTTTAATATAAAAATCGACGTTTTGCTTGTTTTTGAGAGTGTGTAACACCTGCAACACAAGCAGGCGATTGTCCGGACAAAGAAGAATCCAAAGGAGAGAAAAAACATGAAACAATACAGCATTGCTATTGATGGTCCTGCAGGCTCCGGAAAAAGTACGGTTGCAAAAGAAATTGCAAAAAAATTAGGAATATTATATGTGGATACAGGAGCCATGTATCGAACGGTGGGCTTATACTGCATAAAAAACGGAATTGATTTACAACAGCAAAGCCATATTGTAAGCGCATTGAAAAAAATAGATATGAAAATAGAATTATCCGATGGAATGCAGATGATATTTTTGAATGGAGAAAATGTGACGCAAAAAATTCGCACACAGGAAGCCGGAAAAGCAGCCTCTGCTGTAGCGGCTATATTGCCGGTAAGAGAAAAGCTGGTGGAAATACAAAGGAATCTGGCAAAAGGACATAGCGTCATTATGGACGGCAGAGACATTGGCACAAATGTTTTGCCTGACGCCGCTGTCAAAATTTATCTCAATGCCAGTGTAGAACAAAGAACAAAAAGACGCTGTTATGAGCTGGCTATGATGGGAAAAACATGGGATAAAAAACAAATTGAACAGCAGATTATACAAAGAGATGAAAGTGATATGAACAGAAAGTATCATCCTCTTAAAAAGGCGGAAGACGCAATAGAGATAGATACTTCTTTTATGAGTATAGAAGAAGTGGTTTTCAAAATTTTAAACATTGTAGAAGAAAAAATAAAAAAAATATGACAGAGGTGTAATATGTTTTATAAAGTGGCAAAAATAGCATTGCTGATATTATACAAAATATTGTTTCGTATGCAAGTAGAAGGTCAGGAAAATGTGCCAAAACAAGGACCGGTAATACTTTGTGCAAATCACAGCAGCAACTTTGACCCTGTGACAATGGGGATTTTTAATAAAAGACCTGTTTGTTATATGGCAAAAAAAGAACTTTTTGAAGGAAAGTTTATGAATTGGCTGATGACGCATCTTTATGCTTTTCCTGTAGATAGAAGCACTGCAGATATGACTGCATTTAAAAGTGCAGTAAAAATATTGAAATCCGGCAAAATTATTGGTATGTTTGCCCAAGGAACAAGGGTAAAAGCGGGAGAAGAAAAGGCTGCCAAAGCAGGAGTAGCGCTTTTTGCCATCAAGGGAAAAGCCCCTGTTGTACCTGTCGCCATCAGCGGAAGTTGCAAACTGTTTTCAAAAATGAAAATTGTGTATGGAAAACCCTTATATTTAGAAGAATATAGAAATAAACGTCTGGATACAAAAAGCTTAAATGAAATTACAGAAAAAATTATGGCGGAAATCAACGCTATGAAAGTGGAGGGTTTGTAATGGAATTGCTTGTAGCAAAATCTGCGGGTTTTTGTTTTGGCGTAAGCCGTGCCATTGATACAGCATATCATGAAATTGAAAAAAATAAAAAAATTTATACCTATGGTCCTTTGATACATAATAAACAAGTGACGGCAGATTTGAAAAAAAAAGGTATTGACGTCATTGAAAGTTTAGAAGGGGTAGAAGAAGGAACCATTATTATACGTTCCCATGGCGTTGGAAAAACGCTGTATGATGCAATAGAAAAAAAGGGTCTGAAAGTAGTGGACGGCACTTGTCCTTTTGTAAAGCGGATTCATAATATTGTAGAGAAAGCTTTTGAACAAAAAAAGCAAATTATGATTATAGGCAGCGCTGTTCATCCTGAAGTACAAGGTATCAACGGCTGGTGTGATAACAGCGCTGTGATATTGGAAGAGATAGAACAGGCGGAAGATTTGACTGCTTTAGAAAATAAAAAATATACTGTGGTGGTGCAAACTACATTTCGTAAAAGTAAATTTGAACATATGATAAAGATATTGCAAAAAAAAGGATTAGAGCTGGAAGTGTTTGACACCATTTGCTCTGCTACAGAACAAAGACAGCAGGAAGCTGTTTTGATTTCCCAAAAAGTGGATAAAATGATTGTCATAGGCGACAAAAATAGTTCTAATACGCAAAAATTAGTGGAAATTTGCAAAAAAAATTGTCAAAAAACATATTACATTGAAACAATTTGTGATTTAGTGTTGAATATTTTTTCTAAGAATGATAAAATAGGAATAACTGCTGGTGCCTCAACGCCACCGGCAATAATTAAGGAGGTAATTGGTACAATGAGCGAAGCATTAAACGATGCAGTACAAAACAACGGAGGAAGCGAGGGCGAACTGACTTTTGAGCAGATGTTAAACGAGTCTTTAACAACACTGCATACAGGAGATGTAGTAAAGGGTACAGTCATCAGTATTTCAAACGAGGAAGTTTCTGTAAATTTAAACTACAAATCTGATGGAATTATTCCAAAAGGAGAATTTAGCAGAGATGCAAATGTACTTCCAAGCAAAGTATTACAGCCTGGGGATGAAATCGAAGTATTTGTTGTAAGAGTAAATGATGGGGACGGCAATGTACTTCTTTCCAGAAAGCGTATTGAAGACCAAAAGGGTATGGAAGAAATTGAAGCTGCATACAACAATAAAGAAGTGATTACAGGAAAAGTAACAGATGTGGTAAAAGGCGGTTTGATTACAGTTGTAAATGGAGTACGTGTATTTATTCCATCTTCTCAGGTTTCAAATAGATTTATTGAAGACTTAAATGTATTCAAAGGACAAGATTTGGAATTTAACATTATTGAATTGGACAAAGTGAAACGTCGTATCATTGGCGGCAGAAAAGCATTAATCGAAAAAGAGCTTCTGGAGAAAAAAGCTGCTTTATTTGAAAAATTAGAAGTAGGTTCTAAAATAAAAGGAACAGTAAGCAGAATTACAGATTTTGGCGCATTTGTGGATTTAGGTGGAGTAGATGGTTTAATTCATATTTCTGAAATGTCTTGGGGACGTATTACAAATCCAAAAGAAGTATTAAAAGAAGGACAGGAAGTAGAAGCAATCATATTAGATGTAGATAAAGAAAAAGGTAAAATTTCTCTTTCCTTAAAGGATAGTAGTCAAAATCCTTGGACATTGGCAGTTGAAAAATACCCAGTTGGTTCTATTACAGAAGGTAAAGTTGTTCGCATGGTACCTTTTGGAGCGTTTGTAGAATTAGAAGCAGGCGTAGACGGTCTTGTGCATATTTCTCAAATTGCAAATAAACATGTTGTAAAACCGGAGGATGAACTGAAGGTTGGACAAATGATTAAAGTAAAAGTTCTGGAAGTAAATGCAGAACAGAAAAAAATCAGCTTATCAAAAAGACAAGCTGAAGAAAATACAGAAGCTGTAACAGAAGAAGCAGCAGCCGAATAATGATAAAAAAACAGCAGTAGATACTGCTGTTTTTTTATACAAAGAAAATCATGCGTTAAATGTATGATTTAAAAAAGTCTTTTGATATTGCAATAGAAGTAAAATTCCTTTTTACTATAATAGAATTATAGTCCGCCAACTGCAAAAATAGTGAAGGTATGTATATGAGAATTAGGGATGTACACAGTTTATGCCATACAAAATAAAATAGCAAATATCATGTTATATTTGTGCTGAAATATAAAAAAGACATATTTTATTATTAAAAGAGAAAGTCATTGCAGAAGTATTGAAAAATGATATGAATGGAGGGGGACGAATATACCAAGGGTAGAAGTATCTCTAGATCATGTACATACGTTGAAAGAGATACCGCCTAAAATGAGTATATCAAGTTTTATGAGATATTTGAAAGAGAAAAATAATATGATGTTATAGAAACAATTTTGTGAGTTGGAATATAAATATAGTAACAGAGAATTTTTATTATAATTGATACAGCAGTAAAAATGCAGATAGAATAGCTGAATACATAGTCAATCAATTCAGAGAAGATCCACTAGGAGAACAACTGACACTGGAATTGGAAAATCCTTTTAAGGGCAGTAGGTAACAGAGAAACAGTTGGCAGACTAGGTTATACGTTTACATATAAGAGAGAAACAGAGGGCTATGAAAAACTACCTGCTCTAGGTGGGTGGATGTTTTTTATGCAAGCAAACAAAGGTGTTTAAAATGGATGTTTCTTCCTTTTTTATTAACATAGCATACAAAAATACCATAACCATAAGGAATAAAGTTGTATATATTGACAAAATGGTAGAAAATGGAGTATGATAAAAAAAAGAATAAAGAAAGGGTGAATGGGTATGAAAAGAAGTAGAATAAAGTATATCATGTTTTGTATAAC
>DVLQ01000065.1 GCA_018715395.1 Candidatus Coprocola pullicola
AGTTATATCAAGATTTTAAAATAGAAGAGATACAACGCAGTAATAATTTAGGGGTTACATTAGGAAAAAATAAGACTTATCAAGAATTGATTATTCGTAATTATTGAGTATTAATAATTAAGGAAACGACAGTATATTTTTTCATCTTTTTATTATCATATAAGAAATAAAATAACTACAAGTATAATATTAAAATAATATATGTTATATTGTAATAACATTAGTCATTTTTTTACAGGAATAGAAAAGTAGTTTGATATTACATAATTTAATTAAGGTTTAACTGACTTTTTAGTATTGTTTTAAAATGGAATAAATATTTAAGTAAGAAGAGTAAAAAGAATATTTTTACTCTTTTTTATTTTAAAAAATTGACATTCTTTCTTCAACTTTTTGACAGTTTTTTTGCCCCTTTACAGAAAGCCCTCTTTTTTTAGTTATGTCAACAAGCAAGTTATGATTGTAAAAAAGTCAACATAGAAAAGCAGATTATGAAAGATGTATTTTTTATAACTTGTTATCATTTATGACTTGCTATGATTTATAAAAAGTAAAGACCAAACAAAGACTAAAGACAATAAAAAGAAAAAAACAAAAAGAAAAAAGCCGTAAAACGTTGATTTTACGGCTTTTATACAGTCAAGGCGACAAGATTTGAACTTGCGACCTCTACATCCCTAAAATTCTAAAAAAATGCGTATTATTTATTACGATTTAAGAAATATGATATTTTATAAATATTTTAATAAAATATCATAAAATATACATTTTATAATTTCTGATATTGTTAGATTGATAAAGACCAAATGAAGACCAAAGTTATAAAAAAATGAAGTTTATGTTTATTCATTATTGTTTAAAATAACGTCAAATGTTTTAGCCGCTTTTTTATCAGATTCTGATATTGCATGAACATACCGATTTGTAGTAGAAATATCCGTATGTCCAAGACGTGCTGAAACTGTTTTAATATCTGTGCCGGAAGACAATAAAAGAGTAGCTGATGTATGCCGAATTGCATGAAACTTTCTATGTGGAATATGATTCTTTTTTAAAAATTTACTAAACCAGTGAGTAGGAGTAGACGGGTGCATAGGAGAACCGTCTCGCTGAGTAAAAATCCAGTTTCCTTTATTTTGAGGCTGTTCTTGTTTATATTTTTGAAGTAAGTCTAGTATGCTCTCAGATAATGAAATAGTACGAATACTATTTTTTGTTTTGGGTACTTTTATTTTAATAGAGGAACCTGAAAATTGATAATTACTTTTATTGATAGAAATTGTTTTTTGTTCAAAGTGAATATCATTCCATGTTAAAGCTACTAATTCACCTCTACGACAACCTGTTACAAAAGCAAGATGTATTAGCACCTGATATATCATAGATTCGTTTTCCAGACAATGTAAGATTTGAATAAATTCCTCTTTTGAAAAAATATCTGTATGTGCCATTGCGAGCGGAGGTAGGTCTATTTTTTTACTATTTGCCGGATTAGTTGAGTTTATAGGCTTTTGTTAATATAGAACGTAATACGCTGTAATTTCTGTGCAGTGTTGATGTTGCAATGGCTGTATCTGTTTTTCCGTCTGCTCTTGCGCCAGGACGACACATTTCATTTATAAAAAGCTGTATATGCATAGGCTTTAAGTCACACAAACGTATATGACCTAAAGCGGGTATAATATAGTTTTTAATGGTTAATTCATAAGAGTGATATGTAGTAGGCGAAAGATTAGATTTTACCAACTGCAAATATTGTGTGCAAAATTCTTTTAAAAATAAACGAGATGCACCGTCAGATTTTTGATTTTTTACTTTTTGTTCAAAAGAAAGAGCGATTTTTTTTACTTCTTTTTCAGCTTGTTTGGGAGTTAATGTGGGGTCAGGCGTCCAATTCATAGACGATATTATTTGTTTGCCGTTATAATCATATCCATGAGATACTCGAATACGATAACTGTTTCCTCTTTTTGTAATCGTTGCCATAATAACATCTCCATAGTAACAAATGATAAACTGTAACAAATTTTTACATAAAGTAGTATCAAAAATTAGTCTATTTTTATAGTCTGGATACAAATGTAGCGATAAAAAACAATATATAATAAAAAATGATAAAAAATTTCGTTGATATTTTTAGTAAATGTCCCTCCATTGAGGGACAGACTTTATGGTACAATTTCCCTGTAAAAAACAGACGAAAATTGTAATACTAATGACAGGGGTGTTACACTGTCATGCAAATATATTTGAAAGCTGTAAGAGAACAAAAACATATGTCTATTAGACAGCTATCTGAAAAATCAGGTGTTGCCAGAAGTCACATAGAAAAAATAGAAAGCGAGAGAGTAAATCCGTCTCTTTCTATTATGTGTCAATTGGCAAAAGCATTAGAAGTATCTATTTTTGATTTATTTAGCTGTGATGAATAAATATGTGTTGTATTCTATACAGTAATAGTAAAACAGCTCTGTTTTTGTGCAGAGTTGTTTTTAATTTTTAGTCTATGGAATTTGTTATATTCTAACAAATTTTGATAGAGAGGTTTATTTTTGTAATTTTGTGTTGTATAGTACAGTTATAGTATTATTTTTGTTGGGGGGATTACATATGAAGCAGATGGAAATTTTAGCATATGAATGATTTGTTCAGGAACTGATTAATAAAAATATTATTGATTCCAGTAACAAAGATAACCTAGAGTGAATAAAGAATATGATTATCATTTTTAAAATGGATAAAAATCAATGTGCATAAAAGTTTATTCTTTATTATCTCGCATTTTCATACTGATACGATATTGTTCTGCATCTGCAACATCAATAAATTCTACTGTTTTATCAAAGTTTTTTTGAATCACTTCTTTGATTTCATCAAGGGTTACATAAAAAAATTCACGCCGTTGATTTACCAGATTTACTTTTTTATCTTCAAAGGCTTTATGTAACGCTGTTTCAAGAGCAGGCGCATCATCTGAAAAAATCATTGCGTGAACATCAAATTTAAATGGTACAGATGCTCCCCCAAGTTCATCAATACGTTCTTGCGGGTCAAGTCTTCTTGTCATACCGATTTTATAAATATTTTTGCCGAATGAGCCTATATTGGAAATAATATAAACATAACCGGCTCTCATATTTGCTTGTCTGTAATCAACATCTGCAAGAGCTTTTTGAATATCAGAAAGAGTATTTTTGATTTCTTCTTGTTTTTTCAAAAGTTCGGTGTCATTAGAACGTTGTAAAAGTTGTACATTTAATTTTTCATAAGCTGTTTGATAATGTATTTGTTCTTTTTCAAGTTTATGACGACGTTCTTCCAGTTCTTTTTGAATTTTAGCCTGTTCACGCTGTTCAGCTCTTGCGGCTCTTGTTTCTTCTTTTTCTTGTTGTTTTTTGAGTTGATATTCAAAGGCAAGACAAAGTTCTTCTTCTTTTAATTTGAGATATTTGTAAGAAATAAAAATATTCATAATGCTTCCTAGTTTTGAAATAGCTTCTGCACTTTTGTTTATTCTGTTAAGAGAAGCGGAAAAATTAGTGTATTTGACTTTTCGTATCAATTCATCACATTCTGTATTAAAGGCACGAAGCAAAAGTTTTTGTGTATCGGAAACCATTTTTCTACCCTTTACAACACTGTTGTTTACTGTCCAGTTGGTATTTCCGATGACAGCTTTTTTTTCTTTTATAAGAAGTTTTTGTTCTGCTCGTATTTCTGATAACGCCTCTTTATATCCCAATGCATTTGCAAAATCAAATCTAGGAGTATATAATCCAAATTCTTGTACTAAAATTTCATCATCAAAAGAAACTAAATATTTTCGTTTGCTTTTGATTTCATCATCTAAATCGGACATTTGTTGCTTTTTTTTATCAAGAGTTTGTTCCAATGCCTCAATTTGTTCTTGCTGAGCGGCTAATTCGTTTTTTAACCTGTGTATCTCTTGTTGTAATGCCATTGGCTCTTGCATTTGAGGTGTTAATAATGTTTTTAAATAATGATATTGCTGTTGTTGCACTTCCATTTCCACATCTAAAGCCTTATACTTATGCTGTAAATTTTCCAATTCGGTTTTATATTGCTTTACTTTGAATATATCTAAAATTCCCATTGTTGCCCTCATTTCTTTTTTTCTTGTTGCTTGGTAGTGTCTAACGCTTTTAATAACAATTCTTCATTGTTGGCGACTATTTTTGCAATGAGTTCTGCTAAATTTTCATAAGAGTCGCTGTTGGGGTCAAACTGTTCTTTGTTTATGACATAGTTTAATATCATGCGTCCCAGGTCAATTTTATCTGGATTTTCTGTATTTATTAAATCATCTGTAAGACCTAGTATATAGTCAGTAGATACGTTAAAATAAGTGGCTATTTTTTTTAACATTTCTGCATCCGGTGTACTATATCCTGTTTCATAGTTAGAAATAGTTGTTTTTCCTACACCAAGAATTTTGCCAAGCTCTGTCTGTGTGATTTGTTTTTCTGTTCTTAACTGTACGAGTTTTGAACCAATACTCATGTTGTTCATCCTTTCTTCTATTATATAGTATCATATCATAAAGTACAATTATATTGTACACTGTTCAAGAAAATCATATTTTTATAAAAAAAGGGGTTGACAAATCCAACTAACTTGTATATTATATATACAAGAAAATTGGACAAAGGAGGTGGAATTTATGACCAATCAATTTGTAAATACAGAAAGATTAAAATTAGAAAGAACAAAAAAAGAATTAACTTATGGCGATATGTCCAGACTTTTAGGATATAAAAGTAAAAGTACATATATGTATATAGAAAGAGGTATCACAATTCCTAGGTTGCCGATTATGAGAAAAATTGCAGTGATTTTGGGAAAGCCAATAGGATATTTTTTTGACATTGAAGTCCAAGAATTTCAAACAATTAATACAAATAAATAGTATGAAAGAAAGGGATTTATTACATTTATTTTAGCAAAAAGGGGGCTGTTTTGGAATGAAAGAGATTTACAAAAATTACTACAAGCAATGTAGAGAAAATGCCAATTTATCACAAGAACAAGCAGCAGAACTGTTACACATTAGTATTCGTTCTTTATCTGACTATGAAAACGGAAAAACAATACCGCCGGATGAAGTAGTAGAGATGATGATTACTATTTATCATACGAAACTTTTAGGCTGGTTACATCTAAGAAATACATCTAGTTTGGCTATGAAATGTATCCCAGAAGTGGAAAAAATAAAAAGTGAAGCAGATATTTTTTTACATATTGTTTTTTCAGAAGATGGTATTTCAGAAATAAAAACAAAAATAAAAGAAATTTTAGAAGATGGAAAAATTACGCCTGATGAACAAAGCGATTTTGAAAAGATACAACAGCAAGCGAGAAATATGATAGGAAGGTTATTTTCTATTGCCGCTTATGAACTGAATTTTAAATGACGGAGGTGATGAAATGATTAGAAATATATCGGTAGAATTTATAGAGCCGAATGAAATTAAGATTTTAATTGATGGAAAGGAACAAAAGGAGATTTCTTCTTTTGAATTAAAGGTTGAAAATGGAAAAGCAACCTATTCCCCTCAATATAAAATATTTCATAAAGAAGAAAAGATACCTAAATTGTTTGATGAAACAAAAATGAGAACAATACAAAAAGCAGTAGAGGAAATTAAAAAATTTGACCCTGATACAAGAATTAGTGAAACAAGTGTTAGAAAAAATGTAAAAAACGGTAATATACCATGTCAGCAAGAAGGTAGGACTTATATGGTAAATGTGTTAAACATACTAGAGTTTTATAAAAATAATGCAATGAATGAAAAAAAAGAAAAGTCGGGAATTTGCAAAATATGCTATTGACAAAATGGAATTAGTAAAGGATAAGAAGAAAAAAGGAGATAGAGAAATGAAACGAAAAAACAACAATCTATATAACCACCAAATATATAACAACAAATACCAAGAAATAAAAGAAGAAACATTTCTATTGATAGAAGATTTGATAATAGAAAATAGGCTCTTACTAGAAACAGTCAATTATATATTAATTAATAAATTGATTCCCGAAAAGCAAATGGAACATTTGAAGAAGTTAGCAGGGGAAAGATGTATTAAGAAGTTACCAGATGGCAGTTATTGTTGGCTAAAATAGATGATTTTTTCAAAGAATGATATCCGATAGCAAAGGAGGTGAAGAAAGATGCAGGATTTGATTGCAATGATACAAAAGAACAAAGTGATACAAAAGAAAACAGATGAGCAAACAGTACAAGAAGTGAAAAGAGAAATATGGAATCAAATGCAACAGACAACAGTTGAAGATTTTATAAAAAAAGAAATAACTGTTGCATTTGATAAAAC
>DVLQ01000066.1 GCA_018715395.1 Candidatus Coprocola pullicola
CTAAAGTATAAATTCGGCAATAGGAATTTCTGGGCGACAGGATATTATGTGAGTACAGTAGGGTTAAATACAGCAACGATTCAAAAATATATCAGAGAGCAGGAAAAACAAGATCAAATTGAGGATAAGCTGAATACAAAAGAATATGAAGACCCTTTTAAGGGTAGCAGATAATCATACCACCAAGGCTGGAACGAAGTGAAAGCCAGCGTCATTTAGGCGCCGGCTCTTAATAAGCCCTTATAGGGCTGGCGCAAACCACGTCATTTAGGCGTGGTCCTGATTAAAACTAATTTTCAAAGTTACTTTGAGGAAAGAAAAGTAATTTCGTGTAGAGTTTTTTCAACAGTAAAGTCGAAAAATGATAAAACAAGATATTCTATTTTTTTCCATTTTTCATAAGGGATTGTGACGATTTGTCCCTTATAGTTTAATTTAACCCCATTTAATCTGTCAATAGAAAGTATATTGTATTTTAAAGCGTTACAAAGAGAATGCAATGGTTGTGACATAATAAAAACGTCCTTTCTAGAGTTTTTATTTTATTATAGTAAAATTTTTGACAAAATACAACAAAAATATCACGGTTTAATTAAAAAAATAAAAATAAATTCATGATATAAAATATTTTCTGTTCTTATAAATGAAGAAAGTAGAAATATTAACATAAAAAGTATGTATAAAAAACTTTAGATAAAGTACTGATTTTGCCGGAAAAAACAAGTTCATATATAAATATAAGTAGTATTTTAAATTATAATATAAGGATATAAGATACTGTATTTTTGAACAAAAAAGCTTTATGGCGTTTGAAGCGGAAGTGATATAGGTATTACGGATATACCATAGTTTATGGCATATAAAATGGAATTGCAAATGTGATATTGTGTTTGTACCAAAGTATAGAATAAAAGTGTTTTATTACGAAAAAAGGAAAGCAATAAGGAAAATATTCAAAAAATTGTGTGAGTGAAAAGGAGTGAATATACAAAAGCAAAAGTATGTCCAGATCATGTACATATGCTGGTAGAGATATCGCTAAAAATGTGAATATATCAAGTTTTATGGGACATTTAAAAGAAAAAAGTAGTACGATGGAACAACTTAGTGAGTTAAAATATAAATATAGAAATAAAGAATTTTGGTCTAAAGAATATTATATTGATACAACAGAAAAAAAGCAGACAGAATAGATAGTAAATCAATTAAGAGAAGATCAACTGGGAGAATAGCTGACGCTGAAATGGAAAAATCCTTTTAAGGATAGTAGGCAGCAGATTGGGTTGCGGGCTTAGGCATAAGCAAAGAGCAGACAACCATGCTCGCATAAGAAAAGCCACCCGCTAGGCGGGTGGATGTTTTTTACTTCTCTGTATCATAAAAGCTCTGGAAACGGTTTCCTAGTAAATTGGCAGTACTGCTGGAAAGACCGGAAACTGTAAAATCTGATGATTGTTGTTGCAAAAGAGCACTATAGTTTTGTAAAAAAGAAGACATTTCAAAAAGGTTATTTTGGCTGTTATCTTCTTCATCAGAAGTATCATTGATAACAGATAAAAGAGAAGAACTCATATCATTTTTTAAAGATTCAATAAAAAGTAGATAGTCATTTTCTGTAAAATCTTCAAAATTTAGAATAGATTGTGCTAACTGATTTTGGTATACAGTGCCTGTTGCAGAAATGCCGGAAGAAACATAAGTACCTGCTGTTAAATCTTCTCCGGCATAAGCCATTACTTTTTTGACGTAGTTTTGTGTTTCTGCAAAAGGAGGGATTCCGCCATACTTTGCTACATTGCCGCTACCGGCATTATAGGCTGCTAAAGCAAGTTTGACGTCGCCATCATATCGATCCAGCATTTGTTTGATGTATTTTGCACCACCCATGATGTTTTGTTCTGCATCAAAGGGGTTTGTAACGCCCAAAGATTGTGCCGTAGCAGGCATTAGCTGCATGACGCCTTGTGCTCCGGCAGAAGAAACAGCCTCAGGATTAAAATTAGATTCTGCTTTACCAATAGCTTTTAGTAAAGAAACAGGTACATCATATTGTTTTGCTGCCTTTTGAAAAATAGTATCTAAAGATTGTGTTGTAGAAACAGTTTGTAGTGCATCAGAAAAAGAAGCAGAATTGAAATTAGTAGTATGTAATGGATTATTATTTTTTGAAATTGCAGATAAATCAAAAGGATTGATTTCTAACATATTTTTTCCTCCATTCTCATTCTAATGATATCAAAAAGAACTAGAACTATTCTACTATATTTTTAATAAAATGACAATAGAATAGTTACCATAAAATATAAATATGAAAAATATTGCAAAATATATTGACACATATGGTAAAATATGATATTATTTGTACAAATAGTGTGTTACTGGTATGGCAGGCATTAACTATCAAAAAGGTATTTTGTGCTTTTTTGAGGTTGGTGTCTTTTTTTGTGCTTATTTTTTCCTTTTCCTAGGTTCAAATGAAAAAATATTCATAAAAAGGACACAATAAAGAAATGGAGGTTTTTTCATTACAATGTTTACAAAAAAAGAGAAAAGGAGAGTTATCGTATGAAAGATGAAATTTTTGGCGTATTACAAAGAGTAGGGCGCTCTTTTATGTTACCTATTGCTATATTACCTGTCGCGGGGTTATTTTTAGGTATTGGAGGCTCTTTCACAAATGCAAATATGATTGAAGCATATGGTCTGACAGGCATTTTAGGAGAAGGAACGTTTTTATATGCTATTCTTTCTGTATTAAATAAATGTGGCGACATTGTTTTTGCCAATTTGCCTATATTGTTTGCAATGGGCGTTGCCATTGGTATGGCAAAAAAAGAAAAAGAAGTTGCAGTATTAGCGGCGGCTATTGCGTTTTTTATCATGCATTCTGCTATTGGAGCAATGCTTTCTGTAACAGATGCAGCACAAACATTACCAAATGGTTCTATTACATCTGTAGTTGGAATAGAATCTTTACAGATGGGTGTGTTTGGAGGTATTATTGTTGGACTTGGCGTAGCCGCATTGCACAATCGATTTTATAGAATAGAATTACCTCAAGTGTTATCCTTTTTTGGAGGTACAAGGTTTGTACCGATTATATGTTCCATTGTTTATTTAATTGTTGGTATCATTATGTTTTATATCTGGCCTGTCATACAAGAAGGCATTTATGCAATCGGAGATGTTGTAAGAGGTTCAGGCTATGCAGGAACATTAATTTATGGTATTATGGAAAGAGCATTGATACCTTTTGGTCTGCATCATGTGTTTTATATTCCTTTTTGGCAAACAGCCGTTGGTGGTACAGCAATAGTAGATGGCAATTTAATTGAAGGAGCACAAAATATATTTTTTGCACAATTAGCCAGCCCAAATACAACTGTGTTTGATGTAGAAGCGACTAGATTTATGGCCGGAAAATTCCCACTGATGATATTTGGTTTGCCAGGCGCAGCATTGGCAATGTATCGTGTAGCAAAACCGGAAAAAAGAAAAATTGCAGGAGGTTTATTGCTTTCTGCAGCATTAACTTCTATGCTGACAGGTATTACAGAGCCTTTGGAATTTACATTTTTATTTGTTGCTCCAGTATTATATGTGATACATTGTGTTTTTGCAGGCTGTGCTTATATGTTGATGCATATTTTCCATGTAGGCGTTGGTATGACATTTTCAGGCGGTTTAATTGATTTAACATTATTTGGAATTATGCAGGGAAATGAAAAAACAAATTGGATATGGGTTGTTATTATTGGTGTTGCTTATTTTGTAGTATATTTCTTGCTATTTTCCTTTTTAATTAAAAAATTTAATTTTAAAACACCTGGTAGAGAAGATGATGATGCAGAAACAAAATTGTATACAAGGGCCGATGTCAATGCGGCAAAAGCAGCAAATGCTTCTACAACAAATGTAACAGAAGAAATGGCTGTTTCTCAATTGATTTGTCAAGGACTTGGTGGAAAGAAAAATATTTCTGATGTAGACTGCTGTGCAACAAGATTAAGATGTACTGTGTTTGATGCATCTAAAGTACAAGAAGAACTTTTAAAACAATCAGGAGCGGCAGGTGTGATTCAAAAAGGACTTGGAGTGCAAGTAATTTATGGTCCTAAAGTAACAGTTATCAAATCTAATTTGGAAGATTATTTGGAAAGTTCTGCCAGCGATGCAGAGATAGCACCCTCAATCCCAGAAACACCAGTAAAAGAAGAAGTAACACAACAAAAAGAAGAAATCAAAAAAGAAAAAGAAGTTTTTAGCAGTTTTGTAGAAGGTCGTATGGCAGATATCAGTCAAGCCCCGGATGAAGCGTTTGCAGGAAAGCTGATGGGAGATGGAATTGTGATGTTTCCAACATCAAATGTGATTTATGCTCCGGCAGACGTGACCATTGAAACAGTGTTCCCTACAAAACATGCGTTGGGATTGAAGACAAAAGCAGGTACAGAAATATTGCTCCATGTTGGTATTGATACTGTAAAATTAGATGGAAAAGGATTTAATGTATTTGTAAATGATGGAGATAAAGTGAAAAAAGGAGAAAAACTGATGGAAGTGGATTTAGCATTTATAAAAGAAAATGCCGCTTCTACAGCAATTCCTATGGTATTTACAAATTTAGAAGAAAATCAAAAAATTATTTGGATAGAAAAAGAAAAGACAGAGTATAAAGCAAATGAAGATGCAATCGAAATAATATAACAGAAGGAAGTGGGGGGGGAATATGTTTAAGATTTTGAAGATTTTAAATAACAATGGTATATTGGTAATGGATTTAGAAAAGAAAGAAGAAATAATATTTTTAGGCAAAGGAGTAGGCTTTGGAAAAAGGGTTAATGAAAATGTAAAAGAAATTGCAAATGCCAAAGCATATCGTTTTGCCAAAGAAAATGTAAGAACAGATTCCATTCATACCATTAAAAGTATTTCCCCCGTTTTTATTGAAATTGCAGGTAATATCATAGAAGAAGCAGAAAAGAAATTTGGTACAGTCGATAATCATATACTGTTGCCTTTGGCAGATCATATTGCTTTTGCTATAAAGCGTATGGAAGAAGGATTAGAGTTACAAAATCCTTTTATACAAGAAATTAAAGTGCTTTTTGAGGAAGAATATGCTATAGCGGAAAAGGGAAAAGAGATTATAAAAGAAAAAACAGGATTGATTATTAGTAATGATGAAGTGGGATATATTACTCTTCATGTTCATACAGCGCTGACAAAAGAACATATTTCTCAAAGCATGAATATAGCAAAAATGATACAAGAAGGGTTGCAATATATTGAAAAAAAATTACAGACTTCATTGAATGAAGATACCATTTCTTATACCAGACTTTTGACTCATATGAAATTTATGATATTGCGTGTAATCAATGATGAAAAACTACATTTAGATATGACAGGATATGTGCTAGAACATTTTCCGGATGCTTTTGACTTGGCAAAAGAAATTTGTTTGCATTTTGAAAAAGAAATAAAAAAATCCTTTTCAGATATTGAAATTAGTTATTTTGCCATACATATTGAACGTATTAAAAGCATAGAATAATAAAATCCTCCCTAAAAAAGGTATTCTAAAAACATTAGAATACCTTTTTTGATAGTATAAAATAATATGAAAAAAAAGAATATGAAAAATATACTCAAAAAAAAAGAGAATATAATAGGAAAGGATATTTTTTGATTATGAAAGAATATGGTATTTTTTTGTGTAGTTTGATATGATAAAGAAAATAAAAAAGGGAGGAATTGCATTGGCAGAAAAAACATATCAAAATACCACAAAAACAATTTATAGAATTTTTTTAATATTATGTTGCAGCATAGGATTGTACATAAAAACAGGTCTTTATATTGGGCAGATAAAATGGTATACATTGTTATATTATACAAATTGGAGTAATTTTTTTGTATTACTCTTATTTTTATTTTTAGTGATATTTCCAGAATGTAATGATGCAAAAAAGTTACTGCATATGAAGGGCGGCATCACAATGATGATAGTGTTAACTGCTGTGATATACCATTTTTTATTAAAAAAAGAAGGGTTTTTTATAGACGCTTTGACCACCATAGAAGGCTTTGGAAGCTTTTTACTACATTATGCAGTACCATTTATCACTGTTTTAGATTGGTTAATTTGGGATAGAAAGGGAGTTTTTTCTACAAAAGCGCCTCTTTTTTGGACAATCGTACCATATATTTATTTTATTTTTATGATTTGGATTGCGTCAAAAGGTAGTTTTATACCAAATCAAAATACAAGATATCCGTATGATTTTATTGCTGTAGATTTATTAGGCTGGGAAAGAGTTTTGACAAATGTGATTGCATTGAGTGCTTGTTATATTGCAGTAGGATATTTTTATGTTTGGCTAGATGGTTGTTTGGGAAAATCTCATAAACCCAAAAGAGTGAAACGTTATAAAAAAATATGATATTATAGTCTATTAAGAAAATAGATTTTTTTGCCGAAGAAATAAATAGGGGAACTGTAAAAGAAAGGTAGTGAAAGCTATGATAGAAAATATTACAAGTATAAAAAGTTATTTAAATAATGTAAAAATGCAAACCATTTGGGACTTATTAAAAGAAAATGCTAATTTGACAGAAGCAGAAAAAGCACAAAAACAAAAAGCAATTTCAAAAAAAATAGAAGATATTAAAATGAAACTAAAATCAGGAAAAAGGCTTTCTGCCGAAGAAATGAGATTATTAAAACAATATGCGCCGGATTTACATAAAAAAGCTCTGGCGGCTGAGGCGGAGAGACAAAGTTATAAACAAGCTATAAAAAGCTGTAAAACAAAAGATGATGTGCAAAAAGTATTTCTTCAAAAAATACAACAATCCATTGCTATGGCTGATATAGATAAAGAAATGGCAGAGTATATAACTTCTGCAGTACAACAGGAGCACATTGCATTTACAAAGTCTGATAAGTATAAACAAATGAAATGGAAATCAGATCAAAGAATAGAACAAGGTTATTATATAAATCAATACAAGAATTGGGATATAGAAGGTATGGATAATTTATATGAACAAGTTTTAAAAATAGCACAAAAAGCAACAAAGGAATTTGAAATAGAGGCCTCAGAAGGGGATTACAAACAAGAAAGTAAAAATAGAAATGAAGGAGCAAAATATGAATACTATAACAGTTAGAAATATTGTCATAGGAGAAGGTATTCCTAAAATTTGTATTCCCATTGTAGGCGTCACAAAAAAAGCCATACTGGAAGAAGCAAAACAAGCAACGAAACTGCCCTTGGATTTACTGGAATGGCGCGTGGATTGGTATGAAGACTGTTTTGATATAGAGTCCGTTTTGGAAACAGTTACAGAATTAAGAAATTTGATTGAAGAAATTCCCCTTTTATTTACATTTAGAACTGTCAAAGAAGGAGGAGAAAAAGAAGTTTCTCAACAAGAATATAAACAACTTCTTTTATCTGTGATAAAGGCACAACAAATAGACCTAATAGATATAGAATTTTTTTCTGACAAAGATGTAGTCTCTTTCCTTTTGGAACATGCAAAACAAAACCATGTCAAAACCATACTATCCAGCCATGATTTTCAAAAAACCCCTTCGGAAAAAGAAATTGTAAAACGTCTTTGTGATATGCAGCACTTGGGTTGTGATATTACAAAAATTGCAGTAATGCCAAAGAATCAAAAAGATGTGTTGGTATTACTTTCTGCCACAGAGCAAATGCATGCTATCTATGCCGATAGACCCTTTATTACCATGTCTATGGCAGCAATAGGAAGTATTTCTCGTATAGCGGGTGAAATTTTTGGTTCTTGTATCACTTTTGGAGCAGGAAAAAAATCCTCTGCGCCAGGACAAATAGAAGCCCCAAAATTAAAACAAGTGTTAGAAATATTGCATCAAAGTTTGTAAGCAAAAGAAATGGGAGAGACTCCCATTTCTTTTTTTGGTAAAAAAATTTCTATGGTATTAAGTCATTTTGAAATATATTGTTATAGAAAGAAATATTTTTATAACTAATTGGTTGTTGTGTCAGTTGTAGTGTTTTGTTGTGTATTTTCTGTTGTTGTTATGTTATTTAGTTGCTCCAGTGCATTTTGTGCATTTGCAAACTGGTTAGAATTAGGATATTCATTTAAAATTCTTTGATAATACTCCTGTGCTGTTGCAGTATCATTTTTTTCTTGAGCAATCTGTCCCAGATAATAAAAAGCATCATCAATAAAGTCTTCAGAAGAAGCATATTTTAAACAGCCTTCTAAACTTTCTTTTGCAATGTCATAGTTTTTATTTAAAAATTCACCTCTTCCTTGTGTATAAAGAGTAGAAGCAGCTTGTGGCAAAACAGAAAGTTTCAAAGTATCCAATGTAGCTTTTTGTTCTTCTGAAAAGTCGGAAGAATCAATTAGTACAATTTTGCTGGCAGCTTCAACACTGTTTCCGTTTTCTGCTAAAGTAGACGCTTCTTGTAAAAGCGTTACATTTTGTTGTTTAGCGGCTTCTTGTTTATATTTATCATTTTCTTCTTCTAATGTTTTGAGTTTTTGACGTAATTCTGTTAATTCTTCAGATGTAATATTTCCTGCAGCGGAAACTTTTGAACGCAGTTCGTCAATGGTTCTGTCTTTTGTTTCGGACATAGCAGGCATAACTAAAGAAAGCAAAACAATGGCTACACTGACTCCTCCCACTAAAAAAGCAATAATTTCATTTTTAAAACCATTTTGAGAACGGGGTTGGCGGCGATAAGTAGGAGCAGGAGGAGCGGCGTCTGTTCTTTTTACAGAAGGCATATCAGCATTGTTTTTGACTGGTCTTTTTTGTTTTTTATTGGCAACAATATTCAGTTCTTGTGCATATTTTAAAGCTTTTGGATTATATTGGTCAATTTTAAGAACTTTTTGTATAAAATAAGAAGCTCTGTCAAAATTTTTTTCTTGCAAACAGCAAAGTGTCATAAGATTACAAGCTTCTACGAAATTTTTATTGTAGTCTAATGCTCTTTTTAACTGTATGAGGGCTAAATCATCACTGCCTTGCTGTAAATAGGATATAGCCTGATTATAAAATCTGACAGCATCATTTTTTTTCTCCATTTTTCTTCCGTCTTTTCTTAAAGTTTCAATATAATAAGAAGCGGGATTATTATCCTGATGTATGGAAGCACTCACAATCCAATGCTTTAAAGCATCTGCAATTTGTCCTTTTTCATGATAAACAAGACCTAAAAGATTACGAGCAATATAATTATTTTTGTCAAAAAGTACACTTTGCTCCAATGATTTTTCAGCCCCTGTTAAATCTCGTACTTTTGCTTGCTCTAGACCTTTGTTATAAAAACGAATAGAGGCGTTTCGTGTTTTTTTGAATATAAAAGCATCCACACCACAATTTGGACAGATCATTCCATTCTGTATGGGATAACCGCAATTCGGACATTTCATAAACATTCTCCTTATCTGTTTTGAGTTGTACCATTAAATACTGTTTGGTTTGAAGAGACTTGATTTTTACTTTTTGAGATATGCTGTAAAATGTCTAAAATATCCTGTACTTCGCTTGTGTGTATAGAATCTTCGATACGTTCTAATTCTAATATGGGTTGGTATTTAGAAAGTTCCTGTTTAAAATCTATCATAATAAAACCTCCGAATGAAGTGAAATATAGTTTCGTAACGTTCCTATCATGTATAAAGAGCCACAGCAAATCACAGCATCTTTATTTGATGTAATGGATAATGCTGTTAGATAAGCTTCTTTGACGTGAATTTGTTTTAATATTGGTTTATGAAAGGGAATCATGGCTTCCTCTAATTTTTCCAAATTTAATTTTCTGTAGTTATTTGGTTCTGTCAGTACAATTTTATCTACAAGAGGAAGTATGATTTGTATCATTTTTTCATATTCCTTATCACCTAATACACCTAAAAGCAGTGTGATTTTTTTATGTTTAAAATATTTTTGGATAGATTGAGCGAGCATCAAAATACCATCTGTATTATGAGCTCCATCTAGCAGAACGATAGGATTATAATTCATGATTTCCATTCTGCCCTGCCAATGGGTTTTTTGAATCCCGTTTAAAATATTTTCTTTTTTCAAAGAAATACCGTTTTTTTGTAGTACATGACAAGCCAAAAGAACTGTAATACAATTTAGTATTTGATAGTCGCCTAATAGTCTTAAATCTATTAAATTATATTGATAATAGGGTGTAGAAACAGAAAAAATAGTTTTTTCTATATTTTGTAAAAATACTTTTTTTTGTACTTGTTTTTGCAGGGAATATAATGTTGCCTTTTTTTCTTTACAAATGTTTACTATCTTATTATATACTAAATTCTTCTGAGGATACAATACTACTGGACAATTTTCTTTTATAATTCCGGCTTTTTCAACAGCAATTTTTTCGATATCATTTCCAAAATATTCCATATGGTCCATACCAATAGACATAATGATAGAAAGTAAAGGTTTTTCTATCACATTGGTGGCATCAAAAATACCTCCCAGACCAACTTCTAATAGTATAATATCTACTGATTCTATTAAAAAATAATGAAAAGCTACTGCTGTTAAAATTTCAAAAATAGTGGGGTGCTCAAAACCATCACACACCATTTGATCACAATGTTTTTTTACAAGGGTAACTTCTTTTGCAAAGTATTCATCTGAAATACAAATGCCATTGATTTGATATCTTTCATTGTAACACACTAGATGAGGAGAAGTATATAATGCTGTTTTATATCCGGATTCTCTCAGTATACTTTCTAATAAAGCGCATGCAGAGCCTTTTCCATTTGTTCCCGCAACATGAATGCAGCGTAATTGTTTTTGAGGATTTCCTAATCTTTTCAATAATTCTTTGATTCTTTCCAATCCTAATGTAACGCCAGAAATGGAAAGTTGATTGATATATGTTAAGGTTTGTTGATAATCCATATTATAAACCTCCTAAATCTATTATCTGAAATTTCATTATAAGCAGGAAAAAAGAAAAGTGCAACACAAATACAAAAAATTACAGAACTTATAAGACTTTTTTAAGAATTATAATCAATTTTGATATAAAAGGTGAAAGAAAAGAAGTTTTTATTGTTTTTTAGGTAAGAATTATTGTATAATAAATTGATTTTGCAAAGAATTTGATAGAAGTTATTTTTGGAGGTGTCGTTGTGCGGGAAAAACAAAAGCAAAATAGTCTATCTGGTGAATGTAAATTTACAGAAGAAGAAGAGAAAGCACGTTTTTTGCGTGAAATATTTCAAGAAGTAAAAGACAATAATGACTCCTTTGGAGGGCAAATGAGTTTTGAAGCAAAACAAAGGGAGGAAAAACAAATGCCTAGACAACAACCACCGCAAAGACAACAAAAAACACAACCAGTTATACAAGGACAATATCGTGAAGAAGGAAGACGTACACTAGAAAGAAGAAAAAAACAAAAAAAGAAAAAAAGATTGAAAAGTTTTCTTTTTGTATTGATTATATTATTGCTTTGTATTGGTCTTTGCATAGGAGCATTTCAATTTTTTAGAAGTATTATGATGCCTTCTGACCCAGGAATTGGAGCAGATTTGGGAGAAGAAGTTTCTGTTACGATACCTCAAGGAGCAACCACATCAGATATTGCAGACATTTTAAAAGAAAATGGATTGATAAACAGCACATTTAAGTTTAAACTGGAAAGCAAAATGAATGATTATGATGGTACTTATCAACAGGGAACCTATACGCTAAATCAGGGAATGACCCATCAACAAATTATGGAAATGCTTCAAAAGGGTGGAAATGTGGATGAAAAATATAGGCTGGTAATACCGGAGGGTTTTACAACACAAAAAATTGCAGACAGATTGGAAGAACAAGGAATTATGACAGCGCAAGAGTTTATTAATGAGGCGAATCAAGGAACTTTTGAGTATGAATTTTTAAAGGATTTGCCTGTATCGGAAGAAAGAAAATATAAACTGGAAGGATATTTATTTCCGGATACCTATTTACTTTATGAAGGTGTGACGGCTCACGAAATTATTGATAAAATGTTGCAGCGTTTTGATGAGATTTATACACAACAGATGAGAACTGCCGTAGCGGAATCCGGCTATACATTGGATGAAATTGTAACAATGGCTTCTATTATAGAAGCAGAAATACAGGTGCCGGAAGAAAGAAAAATTGCCGCAGGCGTAATTCGAAATCGTTTAAATGCAGGTATGAAACTACAGATGGACGCTACTGTACTATATGCTCAAGGTGTTACAAAAGAAGATGTTTTATATTCTGATTTGGAATATGATTCTCCTTATAACACCTATCAAGTAGATGGACTTCCTGTTGGACCAATTTCTAATCCAGGAGCGGCAGCATTGGAAGCGGCAATTTATCCAGATGAAAATAATTATATGTATTATGTATTGGAGGCACAAGGAAGCGGAAACCATATTTATACAGAAACTTATGAAGAATTTTTACAAGCAAAAGAAAATTATAAAGCAAGCAAGGAATGAGAAAACATGAACTACGTAACAGATGAGGAAATAAATTTATACTTAAGAACAGTACAGCCTATGTATGATGGGATACTGGGAGAAATACAAAAGCAATCTATTGAGAATCAAGTGCCTATTATTCCCCATGAAACGGCAAGGCTTTTAAGTGTACTGCTTAGTTTGAAAAAACCAAAAAAAATATTAGAAATTGGTACGGCTGTAGGTTTTTCAGCAGGATTGATGAGCCGTTATTTGCAAGAAGGCGGTAAAATTACAACAATAGACCGTTTTGAAGTGATGCTAAAAGATGCTCGAGAAAATATAAAAAAAATGCAACTGCAAGATACTATTGAAATAATACAAGCAGATGCGGCAGATGTTTTGCCTACATTAAAAGAAGAATATGACGTAATTTTTTTAGATGCTGCAAAGGGGCAATATGGCAGCTTTTTGCCCCATTGCCTGCGTCTTTTGCCTATAGGTGGACTTTTGATTGTAGACGATGTTTTACAAGGAGGCAGTATTGCAAAAACACGTTTTAGCGTACCAAGAAGACAAAGAACAATACACAAAAGAATGAGAAATTTTTTGTGGGATATTTCTCATCACCCTTCTTTAGAAAGTTGTATATTGCCTGTAGGAGATGGAGTAGCACTTTGTTATAAAATAAAACAAACAGAGGGAGATTGTATATGATACCAAAACAAAAACCGGAATTACTTGCTCCGGCCGGAGATTTAGAAAAATTAAAAATTGCTGTATTGTATGGCGCAGATGCTGTATATATTGGTGGAGAAGCCTATAGCTTGAGAGCAAAGGCAAAAAATTTTGACATTCAAAAAATGAAACAAGGAATTGAATTTGCCCATGCTCATGGCGTCAAAGTATATGTAACAGCAAATATTTATGCTCATAATGCAGATTTTGAAGGTATGGCTGATTATTTTAAAGAAGTGGAAAAGATAGGAGCGGATGCTTTATTGGTTTCTGATTTAGGAGTGTTTTCTGTAGCAAAAGAAACGGCTCCGAATTTGGAAATACATGTTTCTACGCAAGCCAATAATACAAATTACAAAAGCGCTCAGATGTGGTATCAGCTAGGAGCCAAAAGAATTGTTGTGGCAAGAGAACTTTCTTTAAAAGAGATTGCAGATATTCGTCAAAATATACCGGAAGATATGGAAATAGAAGCATTTGTTCATGGAGCAATGTGTATTTCCTATTCCGGAAGATGTCTTTTGAGCAATTATTTGAGTGGACGTGATGCTAATAAAGGAGCTTGTTCTCACCCTTGCAGGTGGAAATATCATCTTATGGAAGAAACAAGACCGGGAGAATATATGCCTGTAGAAGAAAATGAGAGAGGAACTTATATTTATAATTCAAAAGACCTTTGTATGTTAGAACATATTCCTGATTTGATTCATGCAGGGGTTGCCAGTTTGAAAATTGAAGGAAGAATGAAAACACCTTTTTATGTTGGAACGGTGGTAAAAGCTTATCGTATGGCTATAGACGATTATTTTGAATCATCCGAAAAATATCAAAAAAGAATTCCTATTTATATGCAGGAGGTTTCAAAAGCAAGCCATAGAGAGTATACTACAGCATTTTATTATGGTAAGCCCGATGGAAAACAGCAGGTTTATACAAATAATAGCTATATTCGAGAATATGATTTTATTGGAATGATAAAAGAAGATTCTGATGAAAAAAACTGTGCCATTGTGGAACAAAGAAATAAATTTTCTGTAGGAGAAGAAATTGAAGTGATGCGGGCAAAGGGAGCATTTTTTTCTATGAAAATAGAAAAAATATGGAATGAAGCAGGAGAGGAAATTACAACTGCGCCTCACCCACAAGAAATTTTAAAAGTACAGTTTACGCAGCCAGTGAAAAAATTTGATATGATGAGAAAAGCTGTAAATGATGAATGATTTTGAAGTATGTAAAATGTCTGATATTTTTGTTTATGCTATAATATATAAAAAATGATTACCCTTATTTTAATAGAAAAGGAATTATATTTATGGAACTGACACAATGCATTAATTTTTTATTAACAACAGCACAACATACAGTATTTCAATTTTTAAACAGTCAGTTGTCTGCATATGATATTACCCCTTCTCAGTATGGTGTGTTAAGTTGCCTGTGGACAAGAGAATATGCCACGCCAAAACAAATTTCTGAAATTCTTTGTTTAGAAACTTCTACAATTTCGGGTGTTTTGGACAGAATGCAAAAAAAAGGACTGGTTGAACGTTTTGTAAACAAAGAAGATAGAAGAGAAATACGAGTGGTTGTGACAGAAAAGGGAAAGGCACTGCAAGAACCGATACAACAAATTATTGAAACAGTGAATGAAGTAGTGCTAAGGGATTTTTCAGAGGAGGAAGTACAAAGATTAAAAGAAAATTTAAAAATAATTGCATCTGGAAAATTTACCAATTGAAGGGGCAGGGGCTTTTGTTCCTGCTTTTTTTGTGGAAAAAAATCTATGTACGGGCAAAATGCCCATTATTTTATTTGTTTCATTTCAGCATATAATTTTTTTAAAGCTTTTTTTTCAATACGAGAAACATAGGAACGAGAAATACCAAGGAGTTTTGCGATTTCCTGCTGAGTTACTTCTTTTTCTCCATATAATCCATATCGAAGTTCTATGACAAGCTGCTCTCTATCTTTGAGAGAGGTCTTTAGCTTTTCATAAAGCAATTTTATTTGCATTTTTAAGTCAAGTTGTTCTGCAATATTGTCATTTTCTGCGCTAATAATATCCAGCATAACGATTTCATTTCCATCTCTGTCTGTACCAATAGGGTCTTGCAAAGAAATATCTTGGCTGTGTTTTTTAGCAGCTCTTAATGACATTAGTATTTCATTTTCAATACATCGGGAAGCATATGTGGCTAGTCGTATTCCTTTTGCAGAATTATAAGAAGATACTGCTTTGATAAGTCCTATGGTACCAATAGAAATTAAATCTTCAGGGTCTTTTTGGAATCCATTGTATTTTTTAGCAATGTGAGCTACCAGGCGTAAATTTCTTTCAATCAAAATATCTTTTGCCTGTTGCTTTTGCTGTTGTGTGCCTGATTCAAATTGTTCGATGTATTTTTTTTCTTCTTCGGCAGATAAAGGCTTTGGAAAGGAACCGCTTCCTGATACAAAAGAAAGTAAAAATATAGAGCCAAGAAGTTCTATCACCACAACAACACACCTCCAAAAGGAGTCATTGATTTATTGTATGAAAAATGTATTGAAAATGTGCGTGTCTAAATAGATATTTTTAGAAAGAAACAAAATATACAAGATAAAAAAAATATTTTTGGAAATTTGCTTTTATTTGTAATTTATATTATAAAAAGGATAAAAAAGAGCATATTTTTATTTTTTTTGAAAGAATTTGATGATAAAAAATTAAGAAAAGTGGTATGAAAATAGTGTATAGTAAATAAGAGAAATTTTTGCACTCATCAAAAACAGGAGGAAAAAAAGATGCAAATAGAATTTCAAAAAAAGACATCTGCACTGATTGTGCAAGTACAAGGAGAAATCGACCATCATTCTTCAATAGAATTGAAAGAAAAAATAGAAAGAGAATTTCAAAAAAGTGGATCCAAAAATTTGATATTTGATTTTGAAGCTGTTACATTTATGGATAGTTCAGGCATTGGTATGATTATAGGAAGATATAAATGGATACTGGCATATGGCGGAAAAACAGCGGTAGCAAATGCCAGTGAAAAAGTTGCAAAAATATTTCAAATGGCTGGAATGAATAAAATTATTCCACAATATCAATCTGTGACAGAAGCATTGAAAGCATTTGGGGAGGTATGAAAAAATGATGTATGAAAATGAAATGACAGTACAATTTTTAGCAAAGTCAGAAAATGAGGCTTTTGCAAGAGTCGTTGCGGCTACATTTGTATCTCAGCTAAATCCTACTGTTTCGGATATTACAGATATTAAAACAGCTGTTTCTGAAGCGGTCACAAATGCTATTATACATGGATATGAAAAAAAAGAAGGTATGGTAACATTATTTTGTGGGTACATAGAAGACAAAGTAACTATCATTGTATCAGATAAAGGAAAAGGGATTGAAAACATTGAACAGGCAAAACAACCTCTTTTTACATCAAAGCCGGAATTGGAACGTTCCGGAATGGGCTTTACGGTGATGGAAACATTTATGGATAGTATGACAGTAGAAAGTGTAGAGGGTATTGGCACAAAGGTGACTATGACAAAAGTTGTAAATAAGGACACCTTTTTGTGAGGTGAGAGCATATGTATCATTTAGAAACAGAGGAAGTTTATACGCTTATACAAAAAGCACAATCGGGAGAAGAAGCTGCAAAAGAAAAACTTGTTTCTGAAAATGCAGGATTGCTTTGGAGTATTGTAAAAAGATTTAAAGGCAGAGGATATGAGATGGAGGATTTGTATCAGATTGGAGCCATAGGTCTATTAAAGTGCATTGAAAAATTTGATGTATCTATGGAAGTAAAATTTTCTACTTATGCTGTGCCAATGATTATGGGAGAAATCAAACGTTTTTTAAGAGATGATGGCATGATAAAGGTAAGCCGTCCTTTAAAAGAATTAGCAATTAAAGCAAAATATACAAGACAGGCTTTAATACACAAAACAGGTAGAGAAGTAACCATTGGAGAATTAGCGCAAGAACTTTCTGTGTCTGTAGAAGAATTGGCAGCGGCAATGGATGCCGATAGAGAGGTAGAAAGTATTTATGCCACTGTTTATCAAGGAGATAATGGAAACAGCCCTATGTATGTATTGGACAAGCTGGAGCAAAAAAGAGGAGAAAATGATGATAAACTGATAGAAAGAATTGCTTTGAAAGAGATACTAAATCAACTGGAGCCAAAAGAAAGGCAAATTATATTACTACGATATTTTGAAGATAAGACTCAGTCTGACATTGCAAAACGAATGGGAATTTCTCAAGTACAAGTTTCTCGTATTGAAAAAAAGGTGTTAATGAGAATACGGCAAAAAATGGAACAAATATAATAAAGAGCAAATGAAGTATCATTTGCTCTAAATATTAAAGTTTTGCGCCGCATTTTGTACAATAAGCATTATCATTTTTTGGCGCGCCACAGTTGCCGCAATAGCTATCTATAGCGGCGGCACTGCCCATAACATAGGATAGATCATCCTCTGAAAGGCTATTTGTATCTCCTTTAGAAAGAGCTTTTCCTATTTCGGGAGGTATGGCATGAACAGCGCCACAACAAGAGCTTTTGACATAATATTGCTTGTCCCATTTTAGTAAAGGAATAAAAAATAAACTAAAATAATGGTATGTCATAAAAACTTCTAAACGACACATATGCCCGCAATGTTTACAAATACCTGTTTGAGTAAAAACTGTTTTAGAAGATGACCCCCATCCCCAAATAAAAAACATAATATTTCCCCCTTTGCATCTACGCAGATTTGTTATATGATATAAACAGCGGATTTGTACTGAAAATAAATATATTTTTTGCATAACACTTTCTAATAAAGAAACTGTTGCCAGTGTACTTTTTGGCGGGGATTGTATTTTTAAACCAACTTAAAAGGTTAGAGTGTTTACAAACTATATTTTTATACAAATGTAATACAGAAGAAAAGCTTGAGAAACAAGACGTTTCCTAAATAAAATCCCTAGCCGGAATTTACTTCCTATGAGGAAAACAGAGAGTTTCAAGGCAGTATGCCGATAGAACAAGCTGTTTATACTTTCCTTTACTCATCAAAGATTTGAATGAAACGAGTCTTTGAGGAAGGAGTGCTGCACCCCTCAGATTTTATATATAAAATCAGTACAAAAAAATCCTTTTACATCTATAACATAACATGGTACAATATTACAATAAAGCCAATAAAAAAGCAAGCTTTTTTTGCGACAAATGTAGTATAGTTAGTTTAATTATGGAAAGGATTATGTTACGATATGGGAGAAATAAAACGTCTGTATGTAGAAAAAAAAGCTGGTTGTGATATAGAAGCGCAGCATCTTTTGGAGGATTTAAAAGAAAATCTGGCGATAGTTGGATTGTCTTCCCTGCGTATACTCCACCGTTACGATGTGGAAGGAATTGACCAAAAAGACTATGAAAGTGCCAAAAATACTATTTTTTCAGAGCCTCCGGTGGACTATGTTTATGAAGAAAGAGCACCTTTTTCAAAAGAAGAGTTTGTTTTTGCAACAGAATATCTTCCGGGACAGTATGACCAAAGGGCAGATTCTGCAATGCAATGCGTGCAGTTGATTTCTCAAGCAGAAAAACCGATTATTGCAGTAGCTAAAGTATTTGCATTAACAGGAGATATTTCCAAGCAAGATTTGCAAAAGATAAAACAATACTGTATTAACCCTGTTGACAGCAGAGAAGCTTCTTTGGAAAAACCAGAAAGCTTACAAATGGAAACAGAGGTGGCTGAAGATGTCAAAATCTTTGAAGACTTTATAACAAAAACACCTGAACAGCTGGAAGTGCTTCGTCAAGAACTGGGTACAGCTATGAGCAAAGAAGATTTCCTTTTTTGTCAAGAGTATTTTAAAAATACAGAAAAGAGAAATCCTTCTGTAACAGAAATTCGTGTTATTGACACATATTGGTCAGACCATTGCAGACATACTACTTTCCAAACAAAAATTGAGCAAGTAGAATTTGAAAATGGTAAATATAAAATACCTTTTCAAAAAGCATATGAATTATATCAGTCAGAAAGAAAAGAAGTATATGCAGAAAAAGAAGCAACAAAAGATATTAATTTGATGGACATTGCTGTTTTAGGAATGAAATCTCTTAGAAAAAAAGGATTGCTGGAAGATTTAGACCAGTCTGAAGAAATCAATGCTTGTTCTATTGTGGTACCTGTTGATGTAGATGGTATCATACAGGATTGGCTGATTATGTTTAAAAATGAAACACATAATCATCCAACAGAAATTGAACCATTTGGTGGAGCCGCCACTTGTTTGGGAGGAGCTATCCGTGACCCGTTGTCTGGTCGTTCTTATGTGTATCAAGCTATGCGTGTAACAGGCGCCGGTAATCCTACTGTAAAAGTATCTGAAACAATACCGGGAAAACTGCCTCAAAGAAAAATTGTGACAGAAGCGGCAAAGGGATATAGTTCCTATGGAAATCAAATTGGTTTGGCAACAGGACAAGTAGTAGAAATATATGACCCCGGATTTGTGGCAAAAAGAATGGAAATTGGGGCTGTGATTGCGGCAGCAAAAAAAGAAAATGTGGTAAGAAAAAGACCAAAACCAAATGACAGCATTATATTAGTTGGAGGCAGAACAGGAAGAGATGGCTGTGGTGGCGCAACGGGTTCTTCTAAAGAACATACTATAACATCTATTCAAACCTGCGGAGCAGAGGTGCAAAAGGGAAATGCTCCTACAGAAAGAAAACTGCAAAGATTGTTTCATAATCCGGCAGTTAGTAAAATGATTAAACGTTGTAATGATTTTGGTGCAGGCGGTGTTTCTGTTGCCATTGGAGAGTTGGCGGAAGGATTGAGAATTAATTTAGATGCAGTACCAAAAAAATATGAAGGATTAGACGGTACAGAATTAGCAATTTCTGAATCTCAAGAAAGAATGGCTGTTGTAGTTGCTAAAGAAGATGTAAAAGAGTTTATACAATATGCTGCTGAAGAAAACCTGGAAGCCACAGAAGTTGCTGTTGTAACGGATAACAGAAGGCTGATTATGAATTGGCGGGGAAAGGATATTGTTAATATTTCAAGAGATTTTTTGGATACAAACGGTGTAACACAAAAAGTAAATGTATTTGTCAAAATGCCTACCAACGAAAGTTTCTTTGATAAAACATCTGTTTCAGAACAACTGATTGAACAGGACTTAAAACAAGCATGGCTAAAAAATTTGCAAAAGCTTAATGTAGCAGGACAAAAAGGACTTGTAGAGCGATTTGATTCAACTATTGGAGCAAATACTGTATTAATGCCCTTTGGTGGAAAAAATCAATTGACGCCTTCGGAAGTAATGGCGGCCAAAGTGCCTATGTTGGAAGGAGAAACGACAACTGCAACTATGATGAGTTTTGGGTATCAGCCAGAAATGGCAAAATGGAGTCCTTTTCATGGAGCAGTGTTTGCAGTGATAGAATCCTTGGCAAAAATTGTTGCGACAGGAGGAGATTATAAAAAAGCAAAACTTACGTTCCAAGAATATTTTGAAAGATTAGGTACAAATCCTGAAAAATGGGGAAAACCTTTTGCGGCATTGATTGGCGCTTTTAAAGCACAAATGGCAATGGGGGTAGCGGCCATTGGAGGAAAGGATAGTATGTCCGGAACGTTTGAAGATATGACAGTGCCTCCTACATTGGTATCTTTTGCTGTAGATTATGAAAAGGTAGAGAATATTATTTCTCCGGAATTTAAAAAGGCAGGAAATAAAGTGGTATTTTTGCCTGTTAGAAGAGATGATAATGATTTGCCGGATTATGCTTATTTGAAAAAAATGTTTGAAGTAGTACATGATTATATTCAAAAAGGAATTTGTGTTTCTGCTCATACTGTAAGAATCGGAGGGATTGCAGAAGCAATTAGCAAAATGACTTTTGGTAATTTTATTGGTATAAAATTAAATGATGAACTACAACAAAAAGACTTTTTTAAAGTAGAATATGGTTCTTTTGTATTGGAGCTAGCCCATGCAAAGGTATTTGATTTCCAAGGCATAGATGCAGTGATATTAGGAGAAACCATAGCAGAGCCTATTATTACATATGCAGATATGGAAATTGATATTAAACAAGCAGTAGAAGCTTGGCAAGAGCCTTTGGAAAGCGTTTTTCCCACAAAAATAAAATTAGAGAAAAAAGAGCCAATTTCTGTATCATATTATACAGTTTCGGAAAAAATAACAAAGAAGCATAATATTGCAAAGCCTCGTGTGTTTATTCCTGTTTTTCCTGGAACAAATTGTGAATATGATTCCCAAAAAGCTTTTGAAAAAGCAGGCGCTGTGGCAGAAACTCTTGTTGTGGCAAATCTTTCTATAGAAGCATTGGAGGACACTATTGCGAAAATGGAAAAAATGATTCGCAATACTCAAATGATTATGATTCCTGGAGGATTCAGTGCTGGGGATGAACCGGAAGGTTCTGGAAAATTTATTGCAGCTACGTTTAGAAATCCTAAAATCAAAGAAGCAGTGATGGATTTATTAAAAAATAGAGATGGTTTGATACTTGGTATTTGTAATGGTTTTCAAGCATTGATAAAACTAGGTCTTGTTCCTTATGGTGAAATTAGAGATATTGATGAAAATAGTCCTACATTAACATACAATCAAATTGGTCGTCATGTATCGTGTTTAGTTGATACAAAAATTACCTCTAACCTTTCTCCTTGGCTTTGGGAGGTAGAACCAGAAGAAATGCATACAATACCTGTTTCTCATGGAGAAGGTCGTTTTATTGCACCGGAAGCGGTTTTAAAAGAGTTGGAGCAAAAAGGGCAAATTGCAACACAATATGTAGACCCAGCAGGAAGACCAACTTACGATATTCGTTATAATCCAAATGGTTCTATGCTGGCTATTGAAGGAATTACAAGTCCTGACGGAAGAGTTTTTGGAAAAATGGGACATTCTGAAAGAATTGGAATGGGACTATATAAAAATGTAGCAGGGAATAAAGACCAGAAACTATTTATTTCTGGTGTGAATTATTTTAAATAAAAAAAGGAGGGAAAATGTGTGAAAATAACAAAATTGGTACTAAGTGCTGTGGCATTGGCAATTTCTGCCGCACTTTTGACAATGTCTATTATAGATTTAAATAAAATTGAATACTAAAAAGTAGAAAAAAGTTAATAATTACCATAATAAATTATAAAAATTGAAGAAAAAAAAGAAAAAAAGAATATATGTACTGTCAAATTATAACAGAATATAATATAAAATAGAATTTAATTACTGCAATTTGACAAAAAAAGAAAAAAAACAATAAGCTATATTTTTTTTAAAATGTAAATTTAGTTTATTAAATTTATATTTTGTGGTATACTGAAAAAGTAAGGACATAATATATGTCATTATTTTTAGTTTTTTAAAGAGGAGGAACTTAAAAATGGTAAAAGTAGGTATTAATGGTTTTGGACGTATTGGTAGACTTGTTTTTCGTGCATCATTGGAAAGAGAAGATTTACAGGTTGTTGCAGTAAATGATCCATTTATTGATTTAGACTATATGGTGTATATGTTAAGATATGATTCTGCTCATGGTCGTTTCACTGGCACAATTGAAATTAAGGGTGAAAAATTGGTTGTAAATGGTAGAGAAGTAACTGTATTTAACAATATGAATCCTAATGAAATTCCTTGGGCTAGTGCAGGGGCAGAATATATTGTAGAATCAACAGGCATATTTACAACAACGGAAAAAGCATCCGCTCATTTTGAAGGCGGCGCAAAAAAAGTTGTTATTTCTGCCCCATCTGCAGATGCACCTATGTTTGTAATGGGTGTTAATAATGATAAGTATACAAAAGATATGAAAGTTGTTTCCAATGCTTCTTGTACAACAAACTGCCTTGCTCCATTATCAAAAGTTATTAATGATAAATTTGGTATTGTAGAAGGTCTTATGACAACAGTTCACTCCACAACAGCTACACAGAAAACAGTTGATGGTCCATCTAAAAAAGACTGGAGAGGCGGACGTGCTGCATCTGCAAACATCATTCCATCTTCTACAGGCGCTGCAAAAGCAGTAGGAAAAGTAATTCCTGAATTAAACGGTAAATTGACAGGCATGTCTTTCCGTGTTCCTACAATTGATGTTTCTGTTGTAGATTTAACTTGTCGTCTGGAGAAACCAGCAACATATGAAGAAATTAAAGCTGCTGTAAAAGAAGCTGCAACTGGGTCTATGAAAGGTATTTTGGATTATACAGAAGATGATGTTGTATCCAGTGATTTCTTAGGTGATGCTCACACATCTATTTTTGATGCAAAAGCTGGTATTGCTTTGAATGATAATTTTGTAAAATTAGTTTCCTGGTATGATAATGAATGGGGTTATAGTAATAAGGTTGTTGATTTAATTCAGCACATGGCTAAGGTAGATGCTCAATAATGAAATAATTTGATTGAAAATAAAAAAACACTACATCTTTTTTGAGATATAGTGTTTTTTTATTGAAATAAATATATTAACATAATAATATTATGGTAAATATATTATTTTTTTGTTTTTACTGTAGAGATAGTCCAATATCCTTTTAATTTTTTTACGAAAGAAGCAATATCGGGTAATTCTTCCGGAGTGAATGTAGAAAGTTTTTCATATTCTCTTTTTGCCAATGTTTGCCAAAGTCCATATTGTTTTTTATATAGTTCGGCAGAAGAGGGAAGTTGTTGAGCCCACTTATTGATTTTTTTATTATAATACTGTTGTAAGCTCCTATATTTAATATAATAAGGATCTTTCTTTTTTTGTTTTTTAAAATTTTTTTCAACGCAACTTTGAGAACAAAATAAGGCGTCTGTTCTTTTGCTTACAAAACATGTATGACATTGGGCACAAATTTTAAATGGAGGTAATATAGAGAATTCTACAGCTTTTTGATATTCCAAAAATTCTATAGCTAATGCTTCTTGTAATGTAGAAATTTCATAAATCTGTATGACGCCTGTAGAAATATTATATTCATAGGTACTATGGAAGGATAATTTTTCACCGGTTTGAAAAGCTGTCTTTTTTTCATTTTGATGATATAAAATAGGTAAATCATGAAATGACGGAAAAGAAGGTATATTATTGAATAAATATTCATTACGAAAAATCATTTGTATGCTGCTGGAAAGACATTGGTGTAACATTTCTATTTCTTTTTCTGACGCTGAAAAAATGGAGAAAAAATCAGGAAGTATTTTTTTGTTAGCATATTCTAAAAGTGTATCACCTAATTTAGCGGTGTAAAGATGAGGAAGGAAAAGTTGTGATTGATAAGAAAGAACAGGAATATTTTTATTATTTTTGTAAATGGAAAGAAACATATTTTATAACCTCCTTAATAACTACAATAAATATATAAATATTATAATGTAGTTCGACCAAAATTTCAAGAGCATATATACAATTAAAAATAAAAATAATAATTGTAGAAACAACAGCACATTTTTGTAAATTTATTTCACATATATTAAAAAATTTTATGTTTTTAATTGAATGTATTAGTATTAGTATAACAGAACCTCTAGTTTTACTAGGAATCAATAACATACTTTAGATAGAATCTATAATTTTAGAATGAGGATTGAATTGCTAAAAATATTCAGTTAATTTAATATGAAAACAAAAATTTTAGAACTGTATTTTAAAAAAGAGTGTACAAAAAAGCTATCATCTGAAAAATGTTTTTAAAATAAAAACTGGTGTCTTGAGAGTATTGTAACACCTAATTTTATTACAAGTGTTTGTCGAGAAAAAGAAAGAACCATTATAGATAAAATGATAATAAAGTAAAAAATTAGAAATCATATCCAAAGACAATGGAATCCTTTTTGATTTTGTACTAAGCTTTAAAAGTTTTATGGAAAGATTCCATTGCATGTTTAATGATGCTATCACAAAAAGAACTATAAACATAATGTTTTGATTTTAGATATATAAGCATCAACACCATCTGTAACAATAACAAGAAAAATTGTATCTGTGAGTAATATTGCATGACTTTTTAAAGAGTGTAAGAATAGTACTGCTGTTTCTTATACTAAATAGGCAAAAAGTAATCATAACCCTTGTGTCACAGAATCCAGCGATATCCAATGATAATACTGCTGTCCTTTTATCTTAATATATGTTTTGTTAGTGTGCCCATTCATCAAAGTGCAAATTGGCTTTTTGGCAGAATAAAGTGAGAAACGATATTAAAAAAGAAGAAAAATGAAGAATCTAACGATAAATAGAAGTATGAGAAACACAGACAGATATATGTTTATTTAATCATCTTTAGATTTGTCTGAGAGAGCAATAAGCTTCAAAGTAAAGCGAAAGCATATTAAACAACATCAGTGTGAAACCAAATCTTAAAAAAAGCTTTGATAAAGATAGAAAACTACTTTTTAACAAAATTAAAATTACCAATAGAAATTTTAATGAAATGTCTGGATTTTTTAGAATTACATTTAAAATAAATAGAAGATTCATGTTTCTATCAAGCAAAATGTTTCTGTCAGAAATAGAGCATTTTAGATAGCCTTTATGAGAAGATTTTATTCAATTTGGTTCTAAAATAAATTGATGAAAATATTTGTAAAAAATATATTTTGGATATCCATAATTTTATCTTTTCCATAATGATAAAGAAAATGAGAAAAACAATGAGGACAAGAAATAGCGAAATTTTTAAAAATAATTTTTATATTTATTTATACAAATAGTTCCTTTCGAAAAAAACAGTACTTTAGTCAATTTTATTGTACTTTCAATAGAAGTTATTATTTTAATGTAATACAAACAATCCTAAAAAATAATAGGAGGTTTTTATATGAGTCGTCTAGCACATACAAATTGAGAATATAAATATCATATTGTATTTGCAGCAAGGTATAGAAGACAGTATATGGAACAATGAAAGCTAAAATAGAGAAAATATTTAGAGAATTATATGAAAGAAAAGGAATACGAATGATAGCGGCAGAATGTTGTCCGGATCATATACATATTCTAATTGGTATACTGCTCAAATATAGTGTGTCAGAAATAGTTGTAGAAACTATTACGTTGATACAGTTGGGAAAAACACAAAAAATATGTGAATACTCATTTAAAGGAAGAACGGATGGCAGATCAAATCAGTTTAAGTGAATACATTGATCGGTTTATGGATGAAAAAGTAAAAGTAAACAAATCAGAACCACGCCTAAAAGACGTGGTTTGCACCAGCCCTATAAGGGCTTATTAAGAGCCAGCGCCTAAATGACGCTGGCTTTCACTTCGTTCAAGCCTTAGTGGTATGATTATCTGCTACCCTTAAAA
>DVLQ01000067.1 GCA_018715395.1 Candidatus Coprocola pullicola
GGAAACGCCGGTTCCCGGCCCGGTCAAGGGGCAAAAAGTCCAGTGTGTTGGACGAACCGCCGAACACGCACTGCCGCAGCCGGTCTTTAGGCTGAGTCTCATAAGGCGTCCTGTAGGTTTCCTTTTGACGACTGATAAAAGAACGGATCTCCTCAATGCTTTTGGCATTGCTTGTTGCCAACATTTCCGACATCTCAATGATCCAGTGTCCTTGCAGCTTTGCAAATACCTTATCATCATCCAGCTTTTTCAGGTCATCGGAAAACCACTCGTCCCGAATGGCAAGCAAACGGACAAAGGTAGATTTTCCGGCTCCCTGACCGCCTACCAGGCAAAGCATTTCCTCATACTTGGAACCGGGATGAAACACCCGATGAACGGCTCCCAGCAGGAAGTGTTTCAGCATTTCCTCCACATAATCGCTGACCTCCGCACCCAGGAAATGATGCAGACAGAAACGTATGCGTGGCTGCCCATCCCACACCAGAGCATTCAGGCAATCCTGTATTGGATGATAGCAGTTGTCATTTGCCACAATAGATAATGCCGCCAGCATTTTCTTCTCACTGGTCAATCCGTAGTTCTGCTCGAAATAGAGAAGAAGATACTTCACATCTGTATCAGTCAAAGCGCTGGTGGTTCTGCGCCATCCCAGATTGCGGACAATATCCACTCGGTCAGTCAGCAAGTTCAGCCGGATAGCGTCCCGCAGCAATGGGTCATAGCGGAATACAGTCTGACAGTTTTGAATGGTGTTAGCAGGCTGACCTTTTTCCGTTGTTGCAAGTCTCTCCCGCACCTCATCAATACTCATCTCAGGCAACAAAGCATCGGCGCTCCTCATCACAGCCTGCCGAATGTCTGGCGGCAAACTCTGAAATTCGCTGTTCAATTTTCCTCACCTCTTTTCCATGCTCCGCAACCAGCGCTGCCCGTTCCACGATGCTGCCGGTCAGCAGAATATCCAGCAGATATTCTATATAGGATTGCTGCTGTAAGGCTTCCACAAAGAATGGATGCCAGGTATCTTCCGGCTGTTTGGGAGCATATTCTATTTTCCAATGTTCCAACAAGTGCAGATAGTCGCACAATACCCGAAAACATTTCTGCTCTGCCTGATGGTATCGCTGTTCTTCACTGATTTTCATTCTGACCGACTTTCTGCCTGACGGATCATGTCCTCCGGCATCGAAACCGACAGAGAAATCTTCTGCCAGCTTCAAGGCTGCTTCCTTACTGCTCAGGTCAAATAGGAGAGCAGTAAAATCAATCACATTTCCGTCAGCCTGACAGCCAAAGCAATGGAAGCGTCTGTCAACCTTCATGCTGGGATTCTTATCATCATGGAAAGGGCAGCGTGCCATTCCGTTCCAGCTGACCGGAATGCCATAAAATACCGCAGCACTTCTGGTGGTTACATTCTGCTTAACTGCTTCAAATACATTCAAAATTCCACCTCCAGACATAATAAAAGGCACCCCATTTTGTTCTAAAATCAGATGCTTTACAACTCCATATCCTGTTTTTTCTGTTGCTGCTTTTTCCTATTTTCTCCCTGCCGGGCGCTGTCCTGTTTGGACTGGTTCAGAAAAGCGATAATGGATTCTTTTGCCTTTTTCTGAATCTGTTCCTTGCCTGCCTGTTTGACTTCCGGCTGCATCAGTTTTTTCTGAATTTTCGTCAGCGCAGACTGCATAGCGTTTTTGATTTTTACAACAATACTATCCATCCGGGCGGCAGCATATTCCCGTTCCTTCAGCGGGGCTTTTCGCTCCGGTGAAAGCACCCATTTCTTTGCTTCCTCCACGAGCCGAATATCTTCTTTATGCGTTTCCTGACGGACAGTGTCGGTTACTACTTCCACCGCTTTGTCATAGACAATATCCGAAACCTCACCCACCAAAGTTTCCACATCCTCGATCTTGAGTGTCAGCTCTTCCAGCTTCTGTTCCTGCTGGACAAGTTTTTCTTTCTGTTTCATCAAGATATAATCCTGTTTTTCCAGATACGCCCGACCTCCATAGGACGGTTCCTGTTCCAGATGAATCCCATGCTTACGGCTAATGTCAAAGAGAAGCGTCCGGCAAACCGCATCAAAGACCTGCTTGCGATTGTTGTTCTTGCCTTTTGGTTTGGTTGGATCAGGCAACTCAAATCCCAACTTCTCCAATGCCTTCTCCTGCTGGGGGCAAAGTTCCCCATACCTATTTTCACAATCGAACACATGGCGTTCATGGATGTGGGGCGTACCCTCGTCCAGATGCAGCGCCCAATCCAAAATGTGGATATGGGAACCAAATCGTTTTTCAAACTCCTCATAAAATTCACTGACGATGAGAGCCAGTGTGTCCGGCGGAACGGATTCCTCTATCGTCCCAATCTGATAGATACTTTCCTCCGGACAGGTCTTATTGCTTTTCAGCAAATCCTCCACGGTACGGTTGCGTTCTGTGTGCCGTGTTTTTTCATTCCGGGCATTCTGAGCATCCACGTGGTCGGCGTAATGCTCGTAGTAGTACATCCGTTCAATTTCTTCAAAGCTGAAATCCGTCTGTTCCGGATTTTCCCGGAATTTGTGGATGCGAAATCCCCGGTAGCAATCCCAGTACACGTTTTGCTGTACACGTTCAGCGTCAATGTGTTCGCTGTTTTCCACATCAAACCGGCGGTCATTGTGCCGGGGATTGTAGGTTCCATGCTTGCCGGAACGTCCATTGTGCCGTGTCAGTTTCAATTCTTTTTCCTCCATTTCCACTCAATTTTCCGCTGGGGCAGAAGCGGCGGAGCCGCCAAACCTGCGGATTTCTGCGTCAGGTAATACCCAGTACGAATTGACGCAAGGCATCAACTCTCCCTGGGCAAGGCAGTTTCACCCTTGACCCGATGGGGCGGCTGCCCTCAACCCGCCAATGGGCTTTGCCCCTTGACCCCAACAAAGGGCTGCGCCCTCTGTACTCCTGCCCGAAGAAGTTGACCTCAGCAAAATTCGTCAGCCAGCTTCTCCGGTTTTTCAGAATGCTTTACAAAAGCCTTCTGAAAAATGAGAAGCCGATGCTCGAATCGCTTTCTAAAAGCAAATCCGTTCATCGGCTTTCTTCAACATCCCGGCAATCAGCTTTTTCTCGGCTGCGGTTTTCTGGCGGTTCAGCTTTTCCAGTTTTTCATTCATAGGGTATCAGCTCCTTTCTGAATAATGAGCAAAACAAAAGCGACCAACTTTTTACGGTTGATCGCCTTTGGCTTGGTCATTTATTCAGCCATAGTGTTTTCATCGTTACAATAGTCTAACCTAATATTCTCAACGTCAGCACGGATAATCAGAGATAGGTCATCTCGACTGGGTTCGTTCATTTTTACTACCCGCCTTGCATGGTTCATTGTTATATCATCGTAGATATTTCTCACCAATCTACCATTAGCAAAATTCTCCTTTTTATCTTTAACCTGCTTCAGAAAAATATCACGAACACATTCTTCAACATTATCAGCTAAACGATAATCGTTTTCTCCACACAACTTGACAAACATACTCCATAGTTCTTCGGCTGAATAATCTGGAAATTCAATAAATGTATTGAAGCGAGATTTCAATCCAGGGTTTGAAGCGAAAAAATGATTCATTGGTTCTGTATATCCAGCAACAATTACAACCAAGTCATCCCTATAATCCTCAAGTGCCTTTGTCAGTTCGGTAAGACATTCTCGACCATAAGAATCACTATGGTCATTTTCTGTAATACTGTACGCTTCGTCTATAAACAGAACGCCGCCCTTTGCTTCATCGATAACCTTTTTGACTTTAAGAGCAGTTTGACCTTGGTAGCCGGCAATCAGATCTGTTCTGGAAACTTCGACAAAATGTCCTTTGGATAAAAGCCCTATCTGTTTATAAATCCGACCAACAATACGGGCAACTGTTGTTTTCCCAGTCCCAGGATTTCCTGTAAAAGCAAGGTGCATGGTTCCCTTATGGGAATGTAGTCCTTGCTTTTCTCTGAGCATCTGGACAGTTTGAAAGGCTATGAGATCATTTACTTTTGCTTTGACTCCCTCTAAACCAATCAACCCGTTTAAGTCATCAAGAAGTTCGTCAAGTGAGCGAGTATCGTTATCATCTTCTAATCCTTTGTCTTGTGATTCGAGAATGTAGTGATAGCCATAAAACTTCATTATGCTATCTTTCAAGGCATTAGCAAGGCGTTTCAAGTCTTTCGATGACTCGGCTGACTTAATCAGCTTGGATGTATGATTGATTAGATATACCGTTGACGAATTATCGTGTTCTTCGACAATAGCCGAAGCTGCTTTTACGATTTCTCCATATGAATTTGTTACAGCATCCAGTTTGGATGCGTAATCCAGTATTTCCGTTTTGAAAATATTATCCCTCATTTATAAGACACCCAATACATTCAAAAATAGTTGAATGATAGTTAAAGCCACAGCTCCACCAGCTACAATATAGGAAAATTTTACTTTCTGTGTAATGGTAGCAACTTGTTCGTTCAGAGCAGTTTTTTCTTCTTCAAGCAACTTGATCGTCTTTTCCCAATTAGCAGATTGTTCATTGGAAATCTGTTCAAGTATTGACGACTGTTCCTCAGATAACTGTTCGAGTGTTTCTTTCTGCGTTTTTTCAATTCTGCTTAGGGTCAAGGATTGCTCCTTAGTGGCAGAATCGTATCTTTCATTTTGAGCTTTCTCGAAGGCAGACAATTTTTCTCGCTGTTCACGCACAAGTTGTTCAACAGCTTGTGCGTGTGCTTTCTCAATATCACTCAGTTTTGCCGTCTGTGAATTGGCAAGTATTTTGACCTGATTATGGAAGCTCTCTCGAAATTCAGAAACTAATTTGTTGATTTTCTCAATAAAATTCTTCTGCTCTGTTTGCAAACCTCGAACTGTTTCATCCAAAATAGAGATAGCCTTGCTCTGGGTTTCAATGGACTCTTTGATGCACTCAATATTCCTTACAACACTTTCAGTATTATCCCAAAGTTTATCAATATCTTTGAGATGTTTTATTTTTTCAAGGGAATCGCAGTATTCACGAACAGATTTCAAGTCAGACATATATTTGACTTGCTGTTCAGAGACCTCCGCATAATCCGTTATAACTTTTTCAAGACCATGATAAATGCCATCCACATCTTTGATGTGTTCCAATTTTGAAAGACCTGCTATATAATCGCTAAGTTCTTTTGACAGCTTCGTTTGCTTCTCAATCAGTTCCCAAGCCTTATCAATATCAGTTAAGTGCTTGAGTTTTTCAATATCCGCCTTAAACTTTTTCAAAACGGCAATAGACTGTTTGTGTTGCTCAATAAGCTCCTTAATGTCTTTTCGATCTTTCTGTTCCTCTATGCTTACTTTCTCAGCCGCCTTAATGGAAGCCACAATGCCAGAAATATAATCTTTATCAAGGTATTCAAATGCCTTATATACCTCTCCAAACTCATCAACAAGACCTTGACTAAGGTGATTAAGGCTAATAAGGTAATCTTGGATTTGAGTAGTGATTCGGTTTAATTCGGAACCTGTTACCTTATGGTCTCCCAGGTTGAATAAGCCTCCATCCGTTGGAACCCTGCTGAGTTCAACTTCTTCTTTTGCTTGCTCTGTATATCTTTTAAGAGCATTTTTCGCCTCTTGGAAATCATGCTCTTTGATAACAAGAGATGTAGTTGGATTTGTTCCCATATCTCGCTATTCCTCATTTCAATAAATCATCGAGGTCACTGCTTGTTTCCCCGAATGTCTGACTATTTTCTGTCACAATATCATCATTTTCAGAATCATTAAAAACTATATTCAGCGATTGTTCCATAGCTTTAGCGGCTTCACTATGCCTTTTCCTTATAGAATGAACAACTGCTTCTCTCGTTCCATAAACATCGGTATCAGTCGATGTGTATATTTCTTCTGATGTAGCTACATCCGGTGCATTATGTACGCTATCATTAGAAGTAGATTTTTTATTGCACTCCTTACTCGTTGTTTTATATAAATACCTACAGACCTTATAAGCAACCACGCCTGTTATAACGATAACAGCGGCTACTAAAAATGTACGCTTTTTCATTTTGAACTCCTTCCTCAACTAAGTAAATCCGCCAAGTCATTAGCAGTCGAACTCAAGCTTTCTGAATTATCTTCTTCATCCTCATGGAAAATAGTTGCCATAGCATCACTAATAATGTCCTTAGCTTGTTCACGAGTATCTTTCATAGAACGTAAAGCATCCTCTTTCGCATTGCCCATCTTTTGAATTTTGACTTTCATGAGCTTGTCCTGTGTTTGCAATATTTCATTTTTCTTGTCAATTTGAGCACCCAAATTATCATTCTTCTGCTGCCTTGCAACATACTTATTGATCAAGTTAATGGCGATTGCACCAATAACACCACAGACAATTGCTCCCATAAGCGTACCAATTAGATTAGCAGGACTACCAAGAACAGGAATATCTACGCCTAAGCCCGGCAACAGGGCAATTATTCCTTTTTCGATAAATTCGCCAAGCACAATCGCCCCAATACCACTAAGACCGGTTACAACAATTATGCCAACTTGAGGAAGAAGATAACTTAAAGGTTTGCCTCTATTCTCTGGTTTCCGCAGATATTGAACCGCTTCTTTAAGGGATTTCCAACCTTGTTTTAGTAGCATAAATACTTTTTTAATTGTACCGATAACTGGTCCGACAATGGATGTGACAATTGTTGTTATTACAGAATCCGAAGTGCTAACAAGGAGACCTTTAAGTTTGCCCACAAAGGAGCGAATTGCCATTTTAATATGTTCAAGAAGTGTGTTCAAACTCTTTTCTGCCGACTTGAGCCACAGCACGAGTTTTCCTATAACTTCTTTTACCAATGCAGCAAGAATTGTCATAAGGGCTGTACGAAGTGCTTTTCCACCAATACGGAACGCTTCTTCTTTCCTTGATTTTTTGCCTACCGCAATAGATTTTTGTTCTGCTTCTTTTTTCCGTTTTTCATACTCATCACGAGCTTCGGCATCTTTCTGACGCAATTTCGCTTCGTCTTCTGCACTTATATCAAAAATTTCATCTGGCTTTTGCCCTTTTGCATTAGGATTATCAAGCCAATCTGTCATTGATTTGTCTCCCTTTGAACGATTGAGACTCGAATCCATTTCATTCAAATTTGCATCACTGTTGGCAAACGCAATCTGCTCATCTTTTGTCATATGGGCATTTGCGGCAGGATCTCTAATAATTTCTGCGGCGGAAACAGTATGATCCATATCTGTATGTTTTTCTACAGAACCTGCCGGACGACCTTCGTCAAAAGGTTTTCTTGCTCCCTTGACTAAAGTCGGTTCTTCTTTTCCTGCCCTTGTCTTATGAGTTACAACATCACCATTCTCATCTTTTACAAAATTAGCTTGCCAATCATCATATCTCTGCTGATAATCAATTTCAGTATTATGTGTTGCAATCTTACCATTTGCAAAATTCTCTGTAGTCTGAATATGCGCTTCTTTTCGCAAATCAAGATGAAGTCCTCTATTCTCTCTAATGAAATCTTCACCCGCAGTTGTAGCAACTTGATTCATAAACTGTTCCCAAACCACATTTAAGACTGTCTCACCAAGATAGTCTGGATTATTTATATGCTCATGCTCCTCCTGTAAAAAATCAAGGTCTTCAAACTTTTCTTCAAGTTCAGTTTCCAGACTTTGTTCAAGCTCGTCCCAAGATATTTCTGTAGTTTCAAAATCCGTAACATCCAAAACGGCATTCTCGTTTTTCGATGGCATATTTAATCCTCCTCCAAAATGGAAATCAATCGTGATTTTCTTCGTCTTTAACGTATTCCATGATATCTCCAAAATCGCAATCCAAAACACTACATATTTTTCCTAATATAGCAAGGTTGACTGCTTCATCTCGACTTAATTTTGTCATTGTGTTTGGAGCTATATCAGCAGCTTTTCTTAAATCGGCTTTGCTCATTTTCTTATCAATAAGCAATTTCCACATTCGATTATAGCATTGAGCCATGTATTTGTTCTCCTTAATATATCATCCCATCAGGTTCTGCATACTACAAAACACCATTATAAATATATCATACCAAAATCCCGCAAAAACACAATAGTTTCTCGCAAATATATGCGAATTGCCGCTTTGAAGCTTTGCGTTTTGCGCTATGGTACACTTTTACATGAAATTAGCTATGTGGAATCTCTCTATATTCCCATGCAATTTACAAGCCCAAACAACGGGTCTGAACCCGTTGTTTTGACCGCAAATCGCCCATTATCGCTATTATTATTCGTCTGACTGTTGAACCCGTTTTTTATGGCGTTCTCGCTGGCTTTCTGCCTGCGTTCCTCGCTGTACGGCGGAGGAATCAGACAGACAGCCGAGACTTATCCATCACATAGGACACTCCGCCCATGATACGGTTCAAAATCGCCTTGTGCCGATAGTCGGCTTCCATTTCCAGCTTCATATTGTAGACCTTCAGAGCAAGAATGTGCCTGTCTTCATTCTAGTCTCTGGTGCTGACACGGATATAACCATACAGATTTCCCATTGCTTTTTCCCTCCTTTCATGCAGACCCGGAATTTTTTCGTAAATCGCCTCAATTTCAGGCGATTTTTTTTCTGCCTGTACAACCTGAAAGCCATGCTCTCTGGCGTAGGCGCTGGCAGCGGCTTTTCGTTCCTCGCTGTAGGGCGGGATGAACCGGACAGACAACCGGGACTTATCCAGCAGATAAGTCACACTGCCCTCCGGCGTGCTGCGTTCCAACCGGCAAAGCAGCGGATACTTCCGGCTGAACTCTGCCAGCCTGCGCTTCAAGCTGGCGTTAAAGGTATAAATACTGGCAAGGTTCTCCGCCTCATTCCAGTTGATAATGGTTTCTTTCTCATACTTAGACAGCTTTGTCATACAAATCCTCCTCATAATCGGTGTTATTTTTCAAGACACGCAGGCTGCGCTTGAGACAGCGGTATTCGTCCCTCTCCATGCGGAGATGATGGTAAAAGCCGTTATACCAGCTTTCCGACATTTCCGTTTCCATCTTCCGGGCAAGCTTTAACATCCTGCGTTTTGTTTGCGGATCAACCGTCAATCCTGTCAGCCATTTGAGCCTTGTCACCCTGTTGTAGTAATTAGGACAGGCAAAGGCATACAGCACTTTCTTTTCCTGGATACTCAATCTCATGATTACGCCGTCCTTTCTTTTCTGTTTTCATTCTGACTTCCACTATTGCCCAGCCAGTCAAAAAAGGCTCGCTTGCTGACCTTAATCAGCCTGCCGCTGCGGACTGCCGGGAACCCCGGCGTGTGTACCAGCTCATAGGCGCTGGCTCTGGAAATGCCCATGATATGCTGAATATCCGTAACATCCAGAATCAGAGGCAGAGCGTCATAGTCGTTCCATTTCGTTTTTTCTTTCATATCGGTGTTCCTCCTTTATTTGAATTTCTTTCATATTTCATTTTCCGCATATTTGCCGTTCTACCTGTTCCGTTTCCTTCATGCTGCCCTGCTCGACATACATGAGTCACCGATTTCTCGATGCGCTCGCTCTCTGTTTTTGGAGAGGTCATGGCGGTTTATCTCAGTTCAGACGGTCATTCAGTTGTCAAGGTACACGATGGAATGAAATTACCATCTGATGTCATCATATCGCCTTAATCTTGACAAGACAATAGCTTTGAAGTACTATTGGTGTAACGGATATAACTGAATTATAAAATTACCATAACAGAATGGGAGGGGATGGCATGAAATTTGAATTTGTACGGCACGAACCGCTTTATGACCGCATTTTGCTTGTTCTGACGCTGGACAGACAGAAAATGAAGGAGCGCATTTTGATAGGTGAAGAACTGCAAATCCAGTTTCGTTTGCAGGGATATGAAGATGCAGAAGTGCTGTGTGATGTTACACGCCCTTTGGGAACTATGCTGTCGGCTTTTGAGCATGACCCAGATGGGGAATGGAACCACTTTGGTCTGTCACCTCTGAGAGAAGCCTTGCACTCCAACCGTTGGAAACAGCCCGGACTGGAACAGACTTCTGGTGATTTTCTGGCAAAAAAATATCTCACCGGTGATCCGGTGAGAATGTACGCAGCGCTTCATATCTGGAACGAATATTTGAAGGCAAGAGAGCCACGGGATCGGGAAGCTGCCTGTGAGCGTTTTATTGGAAAAATGAATGGCTTTACTGCCTTGTTTATGGGAACTCCTCCCCTTGATTTTGACGAGAATACAGGAAAGCCAAAACGCCTAAACATTACCACGCATATTTATGGTTCTGTGCCGCAGGAAGATATCCGTCTTGACCTTTGGTATCCGGACAGCAAACGGAAAATGGAATGTGTTGCCGCTTATTCGTCTCTGTATCCGCTGATTGCCTATTACCTGAACCGGCTGAACGATTGGGGACTCTATTTTCGGAAATGTAAAATCTGTGGGAAAGTGTTTCTTGCCAAAAGCCAGCGGTATGAACTTTGCAGCGATAAATGCCGCAAAAAACAGTCCCTCCAGAACAAGCGTGAATTTGATGAACGAGCCAGAGAAAACGACTACGACCACCAGTACAAGAACGAATGTCAGGGCTGGCGCAATGTCATAAACAAGGCGAAAAGAACACCGGGATTTCCGGCTGACCGGCTAGCAGCGATGCAGGAGGCGTTTGAGGCATTCAAGAAAGAAGCCCTACGGCAGAAAACGCTGGTAAAAAACAAACAATCCAGCCCGGAGAAATTCCGGAACTGGATTGTTTGCCAGAAAAATATTATCCTTGATTTAATGGAAGGAAATTGAATGAAACGAGCCGCCCTACCTCTGCGATTGGACGGCTCCAACCTCAACAGAACGAAGTTTAAACGCATCGTTATGATATGATATTTTCATACAATTTTGTTAATTTGTTTGCAAGTCTATTATGAAGCCAACCAAGTTCTAAAACATTGATAGAACGACGCTTATCGATTAGATTCTGTAATTGCTCTATACCTTCTGCCGTAGGATGAGCTTCAATAGTCTGTTGTGATCCATCAATTAAGCGAGAAACGCGAGCATATCTCCAATTTTCAATCACACGTTCACAAATCTTAATGAGAATTCCGGCAGAACAAAGCAAAACATTTAGTATGCTATTGTTTAGTAAAAGGAAGAAAAAAACGCTTCCCACAAGAATAAAAATAAAAGCAGTTGTGATAATGCGTACTGTAACCATTTTGGAATTCCACCAAGTATTTTGCCTCTGACATTCAAATTGAGCATTTATCCCATCATAAAATTTTGAAAATACATACCAATTCCGAACTCCAGACGGCGAATCTTTTCCAGTATTAGCCATTTGAGTAGCAGCATAAGTCGGATTTCTAATATATATTTTTTCGGTTTGCTCTCGTATCTCACGAAGTTCAGTTTCCGAAAACTGATTTAGTTGTATATCTAACACATAAGAATCAAAAAATTTTCGGAGTTTGGATGCCCAGTTTACCTGGTAGGATGTTATCAAGGAGAACACAAAAGCAAAAATATCCGCAACACACGGTATTCCGTTTATAATATACATAGACCAACCGTTAGGAAGAAAAACAGAAAATGCAGACACCAAGCACGCAATCCATGCAAAATAATTATATTTTTCTGCAGAATTAAAGCACACACGAGCAGCAAACTGCACTTTCAATGAGCTTTCCTCATTTTGCCTCTTTTTTATTTCATCGCTGTTTATCGTATTTTCTCACCTCCTCCTCTAGTGAAAAATAGTCTTTTCTTACAATTGTCTTTAAACGATTATCTGCGTAAAACTTCATAATAAATGGACCATGACAAGCCCGAAGCTTTTGACCTGATCCACACGGACACAATGCGTGTCCACGGTATTGGCCGATTGATATAGATTTCATCAGCCTAATCGTTTTGATATAATCAGGCTCATTAAAAAGTTCCGAATAAGCTTGAATAATTCCGTCCCAACCATGCCCACGCTCTCCAAATGGAAATTCTCCATAGCGTTGAAAAAATTCATACGAAAAATAATATGGTTCAACATATTCTGTCATCCATGCTTCGAGGGAAAAGCCATCAATAAACCGTATCTTGACATTAGCGTCTGTTTCAAGGCATAACTTTCCACTTAGATATCGATGTGGATAGTTGCTATCGATGTGGTTGCCAGTGTCTAACACATAAGGAAGCTCTTCTGATTCCAACGGGATGACAATTTTCACCGTATACTCTTTGCAAACTTGAAACCCTTTTGAAGAGCGGTTAACCAGAATGGGACCAACAAGTACAATTTGTGTCTCATCCATTGTGCATATCTGCAATTTATCGTATAAGCGCAGTAGGTTGTTAACCTGCTGCACTGCTGATTCTTTGAAAAAAATCATAGGCTTCGATAGGGTTTTGCTGCGCCTTGCAAAACTATAGGCTTCGGAGTAATTGGACTACAATACTTTTTTCCCAGAACAGAAGATACCGCCATGCTCCCAAGTCCATTTTCGATTGCTATTCTAAATTGTTGTTCATTTTCCTGCTGCAAAGATTCAATGAGGTCGGTTCTAACAGCTTTGACCCACCGGAAGAAATACGTTGGGATTCTTCCGTCTTGATTCCACTTGTCAGCCAAATTGTCCTCCGGATTAGCAGGGTTTGATATGTACCATTTCCCATCCGGTCGAGAGAAAACAGTACGACTACCATACATCTGCGTAAACTCCTTAAATGTGAGCTTTTCTTGTTGGGCGTAGATATTGAGTTCGTTGAGTACATACTCCAGCAATTCAAAGACAGAACAATAGGGAGTGTACTGCGAGGCAATCTGAGTAGCGACTGCATTGATTATTGCAGATATCGGCTTGAGATCATCGCCATCCTCGAGTTTGGCATAATATACATCTCTGTGGTATTTTAAAAGTTGAATTACACGTTGAAGGGCAGAACGATCCAGTCCATGTGGGATCTCCTCAACGGAGGAGAAAAGTGTTCTGTTATCTTCAAAGAGATGTTGTCGGTAAGTCTCTCTTGATGCGGCTAAAAAAGGCTCGTTAATCTTGTCGAACCATATACGAAATCCTTTGGGATTGTTGGTTAACCACGAGTAATTCCGTTCGCCGTTGTGCTTTGGAATAGCAATTGCTGTGCCGATCAGTTCAGGTGCCAAACTTTTTTGGGTGAGGCGTTTTTTGTTTTCACTAGTTTCATCTGCGGCAGGAACGATGTCGATTGTAAAACCCACGCCGTTGATATCGGCATATTCAACAGTAAAACATTCCTTACATACTTTTAGTTTCCCTCCATAGATGGCACTAGAAGTGAATGCGTCTTCGATTTTTTGGCGAAGCTCGCTCGGCGCATAATCCGCCCGGCTGCCGCTAACTTGACAGATAAAATCCAGATCGTAGTTTGCAGAGGGATCTTTGGCATTTGGACGGACTACGGTCCCAAAAGCAAAGGAACCTTGCGGATACATGTCGGCTTCAATACCACAGTCGCTGAGAAACTTTGTTATCACTTTGTACTTTTCAACGGCATTCCTGTACATTGTCGGCGAAATATCAAGGCTAGCGATGATGGACAGGATGTCTTTTTGACGTTCAGGTATATTCTTCACAGGAATACCTCTCTTTCTATCGTTTTGATAGCACTCAGCAGTCATGAGTGCTACCGTTATTGACACTTTACCATACTCATTCACAAAAGTCAATAATTTATCGAAAAAATCGTTTTTAGCCGTGTATAATTGAGTTGAATAGCGCTCATGATATCAATTTTAATTGACAAAATCGTTTGTTCAGTGTAATATGAATTAACGCATTAAAGAATGGGAGAGAATGCTATGCTGATTCAATTTACAGTTTCTAATTTTTTGTCTTTTGATGAGAAAGAGACTTTTTCAATGACCGCCGGAAAGGCTAGAAAATATTCTGAACGTATTTTTAGCTACAAGAAGTTGAAACTGACCAAATGTGAGGTAATTCTTGGGGCTAACGCATCTGGTAAATCCAATTTGGTATCTGCATTTCAATTCATGCAGAATATGGTTCTTCATGGTTTGCCCCGCGGCTTTTCAAATAAATATTATAGATTGAATCCAGAAAAGAAAAATGCACCATCAGACTTTGAAATTAAAATTCTATGTGATTCAAAGGTGTTCACATACGGTTTTTCAATTGTCCTGTCGACAGGAAGCATTTTAAAAGAGTACCTATATGAACATGGTAATTCGGATTCACAAAAGGTATTGTTCGAGAGAGATACTACTACGGAAACTTTTGTAGTAGGACAATATTTTAAACAACCAGATACAATTGCAAAACTAAATAATTATGGAGAAGATAGCGTAAATGATCAAGAAATGCTTTTTCTATCCATAATAAACAAGAACAAGGGAAAGATGTTTTCTGATTTTCCCGAGCTTCAAGTACTTCGCAATATATTTGAATGGTTTGCAATTAAGTTAAACATTAGTTTCCCAGACTGTATTTTGACAGGGTATCCATATTTTACAGATTCAAATCTTGAGGAAATAGCGGAACTGCTAAATGCGTTGGGTACAGGTATCAGCGAATTGAAGGTTGTTGAACTCCCGGTAGAAGTAATTAGAAATAAAATACCAGATGAACTATACAATAAAATTGTATCTGACTTAGAGAAGGCAAATGCTCGCATACGTTCAGACGAAGATGAACGTCCGAGAATCATGGCACGTTCTTATAAAGAGTTTTACACATTTGAAATAGATGCTGATAACAATGTGACTATCACAACGATTGAGTTTAGCCATGAAAAAGCGGATGTCTATTTCGACCTTAATGAAGAGTCTGATGGTACAGCCAGACTTTTGGATTTGATTGAGATTCTTTTTAAAATTTCAGATAATCGTATCTTTGTGATTGATGAAATTGATCGTTGCTTGCATCCGGCAATGACTGTGAAAGTGATAGAGTTGTTCCTAGAAATGGCGCAAAAAAGAAATACGCAGTTAATTATCACATCACATGAATCACGCTTGCTGGCAGCAGATTTTTTGCGAAACGATGAAATATGCTTCATCAATAAAAACAAGCATGGAGCATCTATCATAAATCCTCTTGAAAAATATCAACTTAGAGCAGACAAAAAAGTGTATACCGCATTGTTTGATGGGATGTTGGATGCAATTCCTGTTTTTAACGAACATAAACTTAAATCTATTATCAACCAGTAATCTTTTATCGGGTTGTCCTATCTCGTAGTTTTCAGGACAACCCTAGGTGTCACTTTTCGATGAAATGATTCGTTTATTATGGATTCATCCTTTACAGATAGATGACTTCCTCTACCCAGCTACGGATACTGTTCATAGTTTACATCCCACTCAAGCCAGCCCCGGCGCTTCAGATCCATTATTACACCTTCGGCAACTTTCATCTTTCATTGTGTACCTCCAAAGTTTAAGATTTAACTATCAACAGAAGCTGACCGCAGGAATAAGAAAAGGGCACCTCTCGGATTTTCTCCAAGAAGTACCCCAACTGGCTTTTTCAAACCTTATACTTTTCGTCTGAAATTCATCATGCTTCACGATTATACGTGAAGTCTTGAAAAATTGCTTTCAAACCGAGGATGCTGCCTTGGTACAACACAATGATCTAGATTGTACTTCGAAATTCACAATCCATATTGTTGCTCTCCTTAAATCATCCCAAAATGCTTCAGAACCTCCATAATCGCCTTTTCCTTCTCCGGCGGACACTGTGGCCGCCTGGAATCTTCGGATTTCGGCGTATTATAATTCTCACGCTCGATAATCCCGCACTTCTGCTTTACCTGTGCGATATACAAGCTGCTGACTTTCAAGCCACTATGCTCCAGTGCATAATCCTTAATTTCCTGATAGGTAGCTTTTTTCTCTACTGCCGTCAAATCCATCTCATCCAGATTCAACTCCACCTCAATATGCTGCCTAGCATTGAGTTTGGACAATAAACATACCGTCTCCACATGCGCCGTTCTTGGAAACATATCCATCAATTTTATCCTTTTTATCTGATAACCTGCCTGTTGAAACAACTGCAAATCTCTTGCCAAAGAGGTAGGTTTACAAGATACATACACAATCTCCGGTGCGTCAAAAGCGATTATTTTATCAATGGCTTTTGGATGAATGCCATCTCTGGGAGGATCTACAATAATAAAATCGGGTTTTTCTTTAAGTTCTTCTACTTTTTTTAATACATCTCCTGCGATAAATTCACAATTTGTCAAACCATTTCTTTTTGCATTTTCATTGGCAGCCTCTACAGCTTCTTCCACCAATTCAATGCCAATTACTTTTTTAGAATGTTTTGCCATAATCTGCCCTATTGTACCTGTTCCACAATATAAATCAAACACAACTTTATTTTTTATATCTCCTGCAAATTCCTTTACAATGCTATATAATTTTTCTGCACCTTTAGAATTTGTTTGGAAAAAGGAAAAGGCAGAAATTTTAAATTCCAATTCAAACAACTTTTCTATAAAATAGTTTCGACCATACAATATAACAGTTTGATCGCTTTTTACAACATCTGCTATGCCATCATTTTTTGTATGAAGTATGCCACAAATATTACCTTCTAACTGCAATGACAACAATGTTTGCTTATATTCTTCCAAAGAAAAATTGACCTCTGATGAAGTTACCAAATTCACCAAAATTTCTCCGGTGGCTTCTCCTTTTCTAACCACCAAATGTCTTAAAGTGCCGTCATGACGCATTTTGTGATAAAAAGCCACGTTTCTTTTTTGAAAAAATGCTAATGTAGCGTCAATAATGCTTAAATAGTCTTTATCTACAATATTACAATCTGTCAATGTCACCACTTCATAATAGCTTTGTCTTTTTCTCATACCCAAGGCAAGCGCTCCGTCTTTTTGTTCATCTCCAAAAGAAAATTCGCATTTATTGCGGTAGGCTGTTTCTTTTGGAGAGGGTACAATTCCCTCCCAGCTTTCTATTTTTATTTGAGCTTGCTGTAAAAGTGTCTTCACTTGTTTTTCTTTCATTGCAAGCTCTGCTTCTCTTTTCATATTTTGATAGGTGCATCCGCCGCACAAAGCAAAATGGGGACAGGCAGATTGCTGCTCAAAAGGAGATTTTATCAGTACTTCTTCCAATCTTGCTTCTATAGCTCCACTTCTTTTTTTTGTAACACAAGCTAATACTTTCTGCTGTGGCAAAGTATTTTTTACAATTACTTTTTGTTGCTCTATGTATCCTACTCCTTTATTGGGAAAAAATACATCTTCTATTTTCAGTACTATTTTATCATTTTTTTTCATGGTTTTCCTCCAAAAAAAGCCTTTAAAATTATTTGTATTTTATAAAAAATTATGGTATACTTGTTACCATAAAGTATAAAAGAATGAGTAAAAATCCATTCTTCTTTGTTTTAAAAACTATTTTTTCTCATTTCTTTTTATAACAGCAATTTTTTAAATATCAAAATTATGATTAAATCGAATAGGAGTGTAAAATTTAATGTCAGAAAAAGTTCAAGTTGGCAGTGTTGTTGAAGGTAAAGTATTGCGTATCAAACCTTTTGGCGCAATCGTTTCATTAGGTGAAAAAACACAAGGTCTGGTGCACATCTCACAGGTAGCAAATAGTTTTGTACAAGATATCAATGAACATATAGCTGTTGGTGATATTGTAAAAGTCAAAGTGCTTTCTGTAGATGAAGCCTCCAACAAAATTTCGCTTTCTATTCGAGAAGCACTTCCGGCGGCACCAAAACAAACACAATTTGAAAAAAATTTTCGTCCAAAAGAACAAAAATCTAATTATGAAAACAGAACCATTCGTCCATCAGACGATTATTTTAAACCACAAGCAGCGCCTTCTGATTTTGAAGAAAAAATGAAGGACTGGTTAAAACAATCTAACGAAAGACAAGCAGGTTTAAATAAAAGAGCAAATAAACGCTCTTGATTTACAAACAAAAAGTGGGTTACTCCCCACTTTTTTTATTTTTCTAATAAAACATATCACAAAATATATATTTTTAAACACTTTTTGCATCAGACCATACATGCTCCAAACTATAAAATTCTCTCTGTTCTTTATTAAACAAATGTACCAAAACATTTCCAAAATCAAGTAATATCCATGTTGCCACACTATACCCTTCTGAATGATGCAGTTTGACGCCGGCTTTAAATAGTTTTTGTTCCACTTCGTCTGCCATAGCTCTTATATGATTTACATTATTTCCACTGGCAATAACAAAATAGTCTGCAATGTTAGACAATCCTTTTAAATCCAACACCTTAATGTCTTCCCCCATTTTGTCATCCAATGCTTCTTGGGCAATTTTTGCAACTTCCAATGCTTCCACAAACATTCCTCCTTATTTATTTTTAAAATATTCTAATGCTTCCAAGGAAAGAGGATGCAACATCAAATTTCTTTCCTTTACATAAGCAATGGTATGTTCCAATGTATAACGCATCGCCATATCTAGGTCTAAATAAGCAAGGCGTCTTGCTTCCTCCAAACCATCAAAAGGAGCTCTATTAGGCTCAATATAATCTGCCAAAAATATAATTTTTTCCAAAAGGCTCATATTTTTTCTGCCTGTTGTATGATATCGAATGGCATTTAAAATATCTTCATCTTCTACAAGATATTCTCTTTTTGCCACCTCTGCTCCCAAAAAAGGATGTATCAAATCTTTTTGTTTTTTTAATATCTCATCTAAAGGAATATGATATTCTTTGCACAATCTCAATTTCAATTCCTCAGGATAATCCTTTGCGCAGTCATGCAAAAGCGCTGCAATCTCTGCTTTTTGCTTTTCTTGGGTTGCAGCATAAATTTCAGCTAGTTTCATAGCTTCCTGTGCTACCGCCATAGTATGAATATAGCGTTTTACAGACAAAGCAGACTGTAATTTTTCTTTCATAACCTCTTTTGTCAGCATAAATTTTACCTCTTTTTTTACACAATTTTCATACAATCCAAATTTATAAATATAATCCTCCACTTCTTGGGGTAAAAGATATTTGATTGGTCTGCCATTTTCCACACGATTACGAATATCAGAAGAGGAGATTTCCAGTCCGGGTACTTGCATATAATGAATTCTGCTGGCAAATTTATCTCTAATTTCTGTGATTTCATCAAACAGCTTGTTTTTATCATATCCGGAACGTGTGACTGCCACAAAATCACACATTTTCAGCAATTTTTCCGGTTCTTTCCATGTAAAAATCTGATGCAGAGCGTCTGCTCCTGTAATAAAATACAGCCTTGCATCAGGAGGACACATTTTTTTAAGGGTTTGGATGGTATCAATGGTATATGTTATCCCGGGACGTTCTATTTCTATGCGAGATACATCAAAATTTTCATTTCGCATCGTTGCTAAAACAGTCATCAAATAACGGTGCTCGTGATGCGTTACATATCTATCGGATTTGTGCGCCGGATTGCCTGTAGGCATAAATATCACTTTATCCACTTTAAAACGATACCTGACTGCTTCTGCCGTTGCCAAATGTCCATAATGTATGGGGTCAAATGTTCCTCCCATAATAGCTATGCTTTTACAGTCTTTAAAATTTTCTATTTCACTTCTCATAGAATATTCCTCTTCCCCTATGCTTTTTATAGCAAAACTGCATCAAAAAAAATTTTTTATGATAAACTTATACTTTTATTATTTAGGCAGTTGTATAACAGGTTTCTTTTTAGACTGACGAAACAATACAAATCGGTTGCCAATGACTTGTACCACATCCGCACCCGTTCTGTCTGCTAAAATGCCTGCCGCCTCTTTTGCATCTATCATTGTATTGTCCAATACATTCATTTTAATCAGCTCTCTTGCTTCCAAAGCCTTATCTACCGTATCTCTCAATTCCGGCGTAACGCCGCTTTTTCCCACTTGAAAAATACTGTCTAAACCATTTGCCATACTTCTTAAATAGGCTCTTTGTTTGCTTGTTAACATTGCTTTTCCTCCATTACTATAAACCATGTCAAAGAATTTGTAAATCCTATTTTATTTTCCATATTTTTGTTAGTATTGATATTTATTTATAATAGTCAAACTCTAATCCATAAATTCTGACAGTATCGCCTTCTTGAATCCCTCTTTCTTCCAGTGCCTGAATGATACCTTTTTCTCTTAGATATTTTTGGAAGAAGGCAAAGCCTTTTTCTGTATCAATATTGGTATAACCAATCATTTTTTCCACACCGGTACCTGTTACAATATAATAATTATCCTCCAGCACTTCTATGGTAAAAGGTTCTTTATCAATTTCTACTTCTTGATATTCTTCATATTCTTCTTCAAAAACAATATCTTGAGGATACTGTTTTAATATGTTTGCTACCGCTTCCAAAAGGACGTCAAGACCTTTATTGGTTGCCGCAGAAATAGGAAATACTTGATATCCTTCTTTTTCATACACTTCTTTTAATCTTTGGACATTTTCTTTGGCTTGGGGAATATCTGTTTTATTTGCCGCTATCACTTGTGGTCTTTTCATCAATTCAGGATTATATTCTTTTAATTCTTCATTGATTTTTTTCACATTTTCAACAGGGTCATCTCCTTCTAAAGCTGCCGCATCTACCACATGAATCAATACCTTTGTTCGTTCTACATGGCGAAGAAATTCATGTCCAAGTCCCACGCCTTCGCTGGCGCCTTCTACCAATCCGGGAATATCTGCCAAAACAAAATCTTCCCCTATTCTGCTTTGTACTACACCAAGATTTGGAGCCAATGTAGTAAAATGATAATTTGCAATTTTAGGATTTGCATTGGTTACCATAGATAAAAGTGTAGATTTTCCTACATTGGGAAAGCCAATCAAACCGACGTCTGCAATGAGCTTTAATTCTAATATCACATCATATTCTTTTGCAATTTGCCCTCTTTCAGCATAGCGAGGAGCTTGTCTGGTTGGCGTAGCAAAATGTTGGTTGCCCTTTCCTCCCTTTCCTCCTTTTATGAGCACTTTTTCTTCTCCTGCTTTTGTAATATCAGCCATTACTTTGTTGGTATTTGCTTCTCTAATCACCGTGCCAACGGGAACTTTGATGATTACATCATTTCCGCTTTTCCCAAAACAATTTAATTTACCTCCGTCTTGTCCATTTTCAGCTTTAAAAGAACGTTTATACCGAAAATCCATTAATGTATTCATGCCGGAGTCGCCTACAAATATTACATCTCCTCCACGACCGCCATCGCCTCCATCCGGTCCGCCATGGGTAATATATTTTGCTCTATAAAAAGAAACCATACCGTTTCCGCCATTTCCGCCTTTGATATGGATTTTCACTCTATCTACAAACATATACTCACCTCTCTTTTTCTTTTTAAAATTTCTATATATGAAAAATAGGGCTTCAAATGACCATCATTTGAAGCCCCCATCTTTTATTATTCAGCTATAGCTAAATCCACTGGATATACAGAAACTTGTTTTTTGTTTCTTCCTTTTCTTTCATAGCTTACACGACCATCAACCAGTGCAAAGAGCGTATCGTTTCCACCTCTACCTACATTCTGACCCGGATGAATTTTAGTACCTCTTTGTGTGTATAAAATATTGCCTGCTCTTACAATCTGACCATCAGCACGTTTTGCTCCAAGTCTTTTTGATTTGGAGTCACGTCCGTTTTTTGTAGAACCAACACCCTTTTTATGAGCGAAAAACTGAAGGTTACATTTTAACATACCGTTACACCTCCTTATATGTTAAGCGAATATATTTTTTATATTGTTCTGCTATACTTTCCAATCCCAAAACCATTGTTTTTAACAAAAGCTCTGCATCATGGACTTGTTTGCATTGTTTTAAATCTGTCACAACTACCTCCAGATAACCTCCTTCTTCTTCTTTGGCATTGCAGTAAAACGGAGTATTAGCCAATACCTCTATGGCATTGATTGTATTAATGGCTAATATGGATACTGCTGAACAAACAATATCTTCTCCTTTTTTTGCAAAACCGGCATGTCCCAGAATACGGTATCCGCAAGGCTGCTTGTTTTTATTATGATAAATAACTGCTTCTATCATACTTTTTAGAGAGAAATAGATTGAATCTGTAATTTTGTAAATGGTTGTCTATGACCTTTTTTCTTGTGGAAACCTTTTTTAGGCTTATATTTGTAAACCACAACTTTCTTTTCTTTGCCATCGCCAATCACAGACGCAGACACTTTTGCACCGGCAACATAAGGAGCGCCTACTGTAACATCGCTGTCCTTTGCTACAACAAGCACTTTATCAAAAGCATATTCCTGACCTGCTTCTACTGCAAGCTTTTCTACTTTGATGACATCGCCTTCTGCCACTTTATACTGTTTTCCACCTGTTTCAATAATTGCGTACACTCTGTACACCTCCTCGCGCTATACTCGCCGAATATGGTATTTGCTTTTGCAAAATTTCAAACCTCTTCGTGCGGCTAAACATACTTCGTAATCATAGCATAGCTGTTTGTTCCTGTCAAGGTATTCTCATCAAAAAAACAGTATTTTTCTACTTTTCTATTGTATTTCGGGAAAAGGTTTTCCTTTTTTCATCATCTGATATTTTTGGGTATCTTTATTTTCTTTAAAATATTTCAAAAGCGTTTCATATCCCTTTTTACTTAATATTTTTCCATCTTCATAAATACATTGTAATTGATAAGCCCTTTGTAAAAATAAAATCCCTTGCTGTTGTTTTTTTAATGAAATATACAAGCTGCCCAATTTACTCATCAGCCTTCCATACGCCTTACTTTCTTTGCCTCTTATCTGTGCAAAAATTTCTACAGCCTCGTTCAACATATTCTCCGCCTCTTGGCTTTGGTTATCTTGTTTTAAAAGAATTTCTCCTGTTTTCAGTAATAGCTTTGCCAAAGGCAATCCTGATTGCCGGCTCTGTTTCATATACTCTATGACTTCTTTATAATACACGCTTGCCTGCTGCTTTTTTTTGAGTTTTTCTAAAATATCTCCCATTCTTTGTACTCTTTCAAAATACATCTGATTTTTTGCGTTCTTTTTTTCAAACGCCATTTTCCATCTTTCGTAATATACAAAGGCTTGCGCTATATTTTGAACGGAAAAAAATAAATCTCCCATCAGCCCTAATAGCATACAATATTCTTCTGCGTTGACATCGCCGTATTCCTCTTGAAATTTGACAGCATGGCTCAGCTTTTGAAAAGCCTTTTCATAATTTCCGCTCAAAAGATATAACACTGCTGATTTTCGCATTGTCTGTGCATACAATGTATTATCTTCTGTCAGTTTTTCTGCCTTTTCTAACCACTCAAAAGCCTTTTGATAATTCCCCCTTTGGGCATAAAAATCTCCTAACCCAACAGCAATTTCTAATGTTTGATTGTCTTTTTCTCCAAGGGTATCTTTTTTTTGTTCATAAAGATAAAGCAATTCTTTTTCTTCTTGTTCAGGACTTTTTTTGTTTTCTTGCTTTTTATTTTGTTGTTTTCTTTTCATTTCCCTTTGTAATTTTTCTGATTCCTTTTTTGCGGCTATCAAAAGAAAACCCTTTGTCATATTTTTCCATTCATCGTCTTCTTCTATTGCACAGCTTTGTTTTTTTTCCATGGCTTTTTCATAATAAGCCTTTGCTTTGACGCCATCTCCCAAATAAATATAACAACTTGCCAGCCAAAGTTCTATTTTGGCAGACAAAAATCTCTGCTGGTCTGTTTGTTCAAAATTCATTGCATATAGCTTTTCCCAACATTGAAGGGATATTGCATAGTCTTTGTTGCTAAAAGCGATTCTTGCCAACAATTCTAAATTATTTTTATATCTTATGTTTTCTTCTCCCAATGTTTCTTCTTCAATGCCCACTATTTTCTGTAATATTTCAACTGCTTTTGTATGATTATTTGCTATAATATGCAGCCTTGCCAAATGAAGTAGTACTCTTGCATAATGAGGATGATTTTTACCAAACATATTTGCTTGGACATTCACCGCTTCTTTGCAAAAAGAAATGGCCTGTTGCAAATTCTCTTGTTTGTGATATACTTCCGCCAACATTTCCAGATTTAATACATATGCTACATCTTGTGTTTCTTTTAGTTCCCTTCGTAGTTGCAGACTTTTTAATAAATATTGCTCTGCCATACTACTATCTTCTTTATGATTGTATACTCTTGCCATTGCCAGCATTGTATCAGCACAAGCAATGCTTTTTCCTTGATACAATTCATTTCTCATATCCAATGCCTTTTGATAGCATTTTATAGCTTGGTCGTATTCTCCCTTTTTATCCAAAATCGTCCCTTTGCTTAATAGACTCAGTACATATTGACCATGCTTTTCTCCTATCAACTGCCTTTTTAAATCCAAGGCTTTCTCATTTAACTGCATTGCTTTATCATATTGTTGCAATCCACAATAATCCATAGCCATATGATTTAAGCACTCTGCATAAAAAGTATGATACTCTCCCAAAAGATTTTTTACAATAGACTGCACTTGCTGATGGATTTCCAAAGAACGTTCAAAGTTTTCTTTTTTAGCATACAACGCCGCTAGACTATTTAAGTTTGTTACATATTCCAAATGGCTTTCCGTCATAATTTTTCTTCTTATTTTCATAGCTTTTTCACAACAAGTCGTCGCCTTATCCAAAAGTCCCGCTTTTTCACAAACAGTCGCCATACGCAAAAGATTCATCATATAATATTGATTTTCTTCTCCTCTTTCCGTTTTTAAAATATCCAATGCCCTTTGCAATGCTTTTTCTGCCTTTTTAAAGTTGCCCTGTTTTTCGTAGGAACGTCCCAAACTGGTTAAAATATCCGCTAAATCTAACTTTGACACACTATTTAATCTTTGTCCCTTTAGCAATGCTTTATTGTGTAGTTCTATGGCTTTGTCATATTCTTTTACATCTTCATAAGCATTGCCCAGATTATATAAACTAGCTACATAATCTTCGTGACTTCTGCCCAATAGCCTATCTCTAATTTCCAGAACCCGCTTTTGTAAAGAAAGCGCCTCTTGATATTTTGCCAAATTACTATATGTAATGGCTAAATTATTTAAAGTATCTCCGTAAGAACTACATTCTCCTCCAATTTCTTTTTTGAGTTTCGCCGCTTCTTTATAGTATGTTTGTGCTTTTTCATACATAGAAATATCATCATATGCAATCGCAAGATTGTTGACGTCCGTTGCATATTCCATTGTATTGCAATCATTATTTTCTTTATATAAATCATATATTTTTTTGCCTAAAGCAACGGCTTCCATATATTCGCCATTTTGATGTGCTTCTTGAAATTCTTTTCTTAATTTAATAATTTCTCCTATGTAAAAAGCCATAGCTTCATCAAATCCTTTCAGCTTTCACCATTTATTCTTCTTTTTGTTCAATATACGCAAAGGCTTCTTTTATTATATCATAGGAATATCCTCTTCGCTGTAAAAATCCAAGCAATCTTTTTTTCTCTTTTTCGTTAATATCGTCTAAAGAAAAGCATTTTTTTTCCAACAATCTGATAGCATCGCCCAATTCATCTATCTGCATTTTCTCTAATGTTTTATCAATAATACTGTCTGCAATTCCCTTTTGGCGCAACTCCATTTTTAAAGCATATTTACCTCTTGGATTAAATCGTATTCTTTCTTTTATATAGCTTTCACAATATTTTTCATCTTCTATATATTGATATTTCTTTAAAAATTCCATGACTCTTTCTATTACATTTTCTGAAAATCCTTTTTCATGTAATTTTTTAAAAACCTCTTTTTCTGTTCTCATTTTATAGTCAATATAGTGCAATGCTGTATCTTGTGCCTGAATATAAACCAATTCATTTTGTATATAGTCATATTTTTCTTTTGAAATTTCATTTCCTTCTTTTAGCTTAAAATAAATAATATCCTCCATAATCAATCCAAAAGCAAAAGAACCATCTATGAACACATTATATCGTTGCGGATGATACACTTGCTGTGTAATTGCTGTCACTTTCACAAAAATCCTCTCCCTAAATATAATAAAAAGCAGGAGTTTTCCCCTGCTTAAACTCTATTTATCATTTCTGTATTTTGTCACTCTTTTGGCAATGAAAAATTTATATAATAGGTATTGCCTATAAAATTGTCGTCCCACATTTCAAAATATTTCATTTGATAAGTATAGACGTCCTTTGGCACAATAAAAACCAAATTTCCTGTTCTGCTTTCCCCATATTTTAAGCTGTATTCATCCGGAAGCTGCTCATCATAAAATTGATATTCGGGAAAAGTAGTTTCTCCTTCCAACGCTTCCCAAGTTAATTCAAAATCATCACAAAACATAGGAATGGAATCAAAATCTTCAAATGTATTTTTTATTGTAACATTAACAATAGCAAATTGATGCTCGCTATTTTCAGGTACATATCCTTCAATTTCCTCTGCCGCTGTTACCTGATTAATCGTAACATCAAAAAATGCTGTTTGTGCAGTCTGACCTTGTTCATATACAAGTTCCTCTCCATATTCTCTGCCATTTGCCTTCCATTGTGTAGATACTTCTTTTAACACTTCTTTTGTACCTTGACACCCTGTCACAAAAAAACAAAAAAAAATCATACTCAGAAGCAGTATTGCCCTTTTCATATCCCCTCACCAACACTTTCTATGCTCAAAACCTGTTAAAATTCTTCTTCTATTTCTGTTTTTGTTTCTTGCAGTGTTTCTTTTTCTTCTATATCCATCTCCATATCCTCTGGTAATCCATTTATTTGTTCTTCCTCCACAATCACAGGCTGACCACTTACCGGCAGGTTATAGTATTTGCGTACTTCTGTTTCAATTTCATGGCATATTTCAGGATGTTCTTTCAAATATGTTTTGGCATTTTCACGTCCTTGACCAATGCGTGTTTCTTTGTAAGAATACCATGCTCCGCTTTTATTGATAACATCAATATCCACTGCCAAGTCTAATATATCTCCTTCTTTGGAAACACCTTGTCCATACATAATGTCAAATTCTGCTGATTTAAAAGGAGGCGCTACTTTATTTTTTGCAATTTTTACTTTTGTTCGATTGCCAATTACAGTATCGCCTTGTTTTAAAGCGTCTGCTTTTCTAATATCAATACGAACAGAAGCATAAAATTTCAATGCTCTGCCGCCTGTTGTTGTTTCAGGATTTCCAAATGTCATGCCAATTTTTTCACGAAGCTGATTGATAAATATCACAGAGCATTTTGACTTATTGGTAATACCTGTTAATTTTCTCAATGCCTGCGACATCAGCCTTGCCTGCAAGCCCATATGAGAATCGCCCATTTCTCCTTGTATTTCCGCCCTTGGCACAAGAGCCGCTACAGAGTCTACAATCACAATATCAATAGCGCCGCTTCTTACCATTGTTTCTGCAATTTCAAGGGCTTGTTCTCCATCATCAGGCTGAGAAATATATAAATTGTCAATATCCACTCCCAATGCCTTTGCATATACAGGGTCCATAGCGTGTTCTGCATCAATATAGCCTGCAATACCGCCCTGCTTTTGCACCTCTGCTACCATATGCAATGCCATTGTTGTCTTACCCGAGGATTCCGGACCATATACTTCTATGATTCTGCCCTTTGGAATACCGCCTACTCCCAAAGCAATATCCAAGCTTAAAGAACCTGTAGGAATCACTTCTACACTCATTTTTGCAGAGCTGTCTCCTAATTTCATCACTGCGCCTTTTCCAAATTGTTTTTCAATATACGTTAAAGCCGCCTCCAAAGCTTTTTGTTTATCTTCCGGCTTTACTTCCTCAAATTTTTTTGCACCTTTTTTCTCCGCCATGTTATAGAACCACCTTTCTAAAAAATATGTCAACGAACTTATGTTCTAATTATATAATATTTGTATCATTTCGTCAACTACTGTTTTTTGTTATTTTTTGTTTTGGCTCTATTTCTGTCAAAACCACTGCAAAAAATATAATGATACAGCCAATATAACCTCTCAATGGCAGTCTTTCTCTATAAAACACTGCCGCCGCCAAAGATGCAAAAACAGCTTCTGTAGTCAATAATATTGCCGCTTTAGAAGCAGTTGTATATTTCTGTCCCACAGACTGCAAAACAAAATAAACCCCTGTACAAAAAATACCTAATAGAAAAAAATGTCCTATTGCCGGCAATGTCATATCTGGTAGGGGTTGTCTTTGCAACACAGCAACAAATAACGCCAATATCAATACAATCAGATGTTCTACCAATGCTAAATGAAGCGCATCTCCCCTTTGCAGAAATTTTCCTATCAATGCCATTTGGAAAGCAAATGCTACAGAAGCGCCAAAGGATAACAATGCTCCAAAACCGCCTTTTATATCTCCCGTAACAGAAAGCAATGCAACTCCAACCAATGTCATACCTGCTGTAATAAAACAAATGCCATTTGGTCTTTTATGAAATATTCCCCAGAGTATAAAAGGTACAATCACTGCTGTAAGCGTACTCAAAAAAGCATTGACAGAAGGCGTTGTATATTGCAGTCCTATTGTCATTAACGCAAAAAGCAAAAATAAAAAAAATCCCAGTATACTCCCGGCCTTCCATTCATCCTTTGTAATCTTTTTTAATTCTTTTAAATAAAAAGCGTATAATACCATTGTTGCAGTAAAAAAACGTCCTACAATGATTTGAAAAGGAGTAAACTCCCATTCCAAAAGGTATTTCATAGATATAAAGCCTAATCCGCCTATCATAGCTGCCAGCAGTAAAAACAAATCCCCCTTACGCTCTTTTGTCATTTCAGCAATTCCCTTCTCAGCCAATCCAACGCTGTATAAACAGCACGTGTACGAATCTTTTCACGATTTCCTACAAAATGACATTGCTTTACCTGCGTCACACCATCTATTGTTAAACCAATGTATACCAACCCCACCGGCTTGTTTTCCTCTGCTCCATTGGGTCCGGCAATTCCCGTTGTTGCCAGACCAATTTCTGTACCGGCAGTATTGGCTGCTCCTTCTGCCATCTCTTTTGCCGTTTCTGCACTAACAGCACCATATTTTTGTAATGTTTCCTGTTTCACTCCAAGCCTTTTTTGTTTTGCTTCATTAGAATATGTTACAGTACCATCTAAAAATACAGAAGAGATTCCCGGATATTCCACCAGTGCAGAGGCAAGGGCTCCTCCTGTACAGGATTCTGCTGTAGCAATGGTTTTTGCTTTTTTTAATAGCAGCTGTGCCGTAACAGTCTGCATATTCGTTTCGCCTTCTGCATAAATATCATGACCAAAACGGTTATAAATTTCCTCTGCTACAGGAGCAATCATACTTTGTGCTTCTTGCTTTGTTTTCGCCTTTGCAGTAATACGTAATATGGATTCGGCGTCTTTTGCATAAGGCGCAATAGTAGGATTGGTCTGAGCGTCAATCAAATCTTTTACTTTTGTTTCCATGGCGCTTTCTCCTACTCCTGCAATACGCAATATACGAGATACAAATGTATATTCTTGACGTTTTTGTAAATATGGCTTTACTTGGTTTTCAAACATAGGAACCGTTTCTTTTGGAGGTCCGGGAAGCATAATCATTATTTTTTGATTTTTTTCTATAATAATACCGGGTGCCGTTCCATTATCATTGTAAAGAACGGTACTGTTTTTTGGAACAAATGCTTGTTTTTTGTTGTTTTGTGTCATTTCTCTTCCTGTTTTTTGAAAATATTTTTGTATTCTTTTGAATGCTCTTTCATCAAGTACCAATTCCTCTTGAAAATATTTTGCACCTGTTTCTTTTGTCAAATCATCTTCTGTAGGTCCAAGCCCCCCTGTTGTAATAATCAAATCAGCTCTGGAAAAAGCATGAAACAATGTATTTTCCAATCTTTTGGGATTATCTCCCACTACTGTTTGATAATGCACATCAATACCCAATTCTGCCAATTCCAACGCCAAATACTGCGCATTTGTATTTAGAATATCTCCTAATAATATTTCTGTACCAACTGCAATAATTTCTGCCTGCACAAAAAAGACCTCCTTTTACATGATATAAAGTTATATTCAGTAAACCATTTTCAAACAAAAAATCCCAAAAAAACATTCTTAACAACACTTTATTTGTATTTATAAATTTACATAAAAATAGTATTTACAAAAATAAAATTTTTAGAAAAAGCCGACAAATCTATTTTGCCGACTTTTACTTTTATCCTTTCAAAACCGCTTTGTTTTTTACAATATAATCAACACCTGATACAATGGTAAAAAATACCGCTAATGCCACTAATATTGTTTCTATCACATTCATAACGCTTGCTTGTATTTGTAATAGTACTACAATAATCATAATCATTTGTGTTGTTGTTTTGAGCTTTCCCCACCAACTGGCCGCCATCACAATATTGGCTTGCATAGCCAATGTTCTAAATCCGGTAATGGCAAATTCTCTGCTCAATATAATCACAACTACCCATGCCGGCAAATCTCCCAACTCTACCATGGATACCAATGCAGAACAAACCAATAATTTGTCTGCCAAAGGATCCATAAATTTTCCAAAATTGGTTATCATATTTCTGCTTCTTGCAATATAACCGTCCAAAAAATCGGTAATAGAAGCTGCAATAAAAATACCTACTGCAATGTATCTATTGACAGGCTCTGCTATCAAAGGAGATAATAACAGTACTAAAAAAACAGGTATCAGCACCACGCGTAATGTTGTGAGTTTATTGGCAAGATTCATCTGCATACAACACCTCTCCAATCAAATCATAATCGCTTGCTTCTTTTATCAGCACAGAAACGATTTCTCCCGAAAGCAGTTCTTTTTCAGAAGAAAAAAATACCAGTCCGTCAATATCAGGAGCATCTTTTTTAGTTCTTCCGCAATAAATGTCTTCTTGAGGCAATTTTCCTTCCACCAATACTTCTTTTATGGCGCCGATTTCTTTTTCACAATTTTGTGCTGAAATTGTTTTTTGCATCTGCATGATTGTATCTTTTCTTTTTTCTTTCATCTCTTCTTCTATTTGATTGTGCATATTTGCCGCCGGTGTTCCTTCTTCTTGAGAATAAGTAAAAACTCCCAACCTATCAAAACGCATTTCTTTTGTAAACTTTAGTAAATCTTCAAATTCCTGCTGTGTTTCTCCGGGAAAACCTACAATAAATGTGGTACGAATGGCTATATCTTCCATAGCCTGTCGCAATTTTTGAATTTTTTGTTTTAAAATGGCTTGTGTGCTTTTTCTGCCCATTCTTTTTAATACTTCATCATTGCTGTGCTGTATGGGCAAATCAATATAATGACATATTTTAGGCTCACTTGCCATTACTTCAATGGTTTCTTCTGTCAATGTTTCAGGATAGCAGTACAAAAGACGTATCCATTGAATGCCTTCTACTTTACACAGCTCTTTTAATAGCGTAGGAAGTCTTATTTCACCATACAAATCTCTTCCATAGATAGAAGTATCCTGTGCTACCAAAACAAGCTCTTTTACCCCTTGCTGTGCCAATAGCTTTGTTTCTTCTACCAGGCTTTCTATAGAACGGCTTCTATGTTTTCCTCTCATTTTGGGAATCACACAATAAGTACAATGATTGTCACAGCCTTCTGAAATCTTTAAATATGCATAATATCCTGCAGTAGAGAGTATTCTCAGCTTCCCGTTTTCTTCTGTCATAGGCTGATTAATATCGGCTAATTGTTTCATTGCTTTTTCGCCTTGCAAAATACGCTTTGCAATTTCCGCTATTTCTTCATATGCCGTTGTACCAAGGATTGCATCTACTTCCGGCATTTCTTCAAACATTTCTTTTTCATACCTTTGTCCCAAACAGCCTGCCACAATCAATCCTTTACAACGACCTGTTTTTTTATATTCTGCCATTTCCAAAATGGTTTCAATACTTTCTTGTAAAGCATCTTTTATAAAACAACAGGTGTTTACTACAATCAAATCCGCTTCTGCTTCTTCTGTCACAATGGTTAATCCATTTTTAGACAATATTCCAAGCATAACCTCACTATCTACTCTGTTTTTATCACATCCAAGAGAGGTAAATGCAACTGTTGCTTTCATTCCATATCCTCCTAAATTCTTTTTTGATTCTATCACATTAAAATGATATAGACAACAGCTCTTTATTGAAAGCACAACAAAAACATTTTTTCCAAAAAAGGTGCTGTTTCTATGCATAAATATCAAAATTATTTCTAAAGATTTTACTATTTCCTGTCCGCATTCCCTTTATCACTATGGAAAATATAAACATCAAAAATATATTTGTGGTAAATACTGCCATTCCTTTACTTTAAAACCAAATACAATAAAACATTCTCATAAATATTATCCGAATGCTCCCAAAAATACTTCTACTTAGCACAAATACGACTTTTCTATTCATTTTTAGTGTCATTCTAGTTTGTCATAAATATTACTATTCATTTACTTTAGAACCAAATACAATAAAATCTTTTCATAAAGACTACCTAAAATGCTCCCAAAAATACTTCTACTTAGCACAAATATGACTTTTCTATTCATTTTTAGTGTCATTCTAGTTTGTCATAAATATCACTATCCATTTACTTTAGAACCAAATCCAATAAAATCTTTCCATAAATAACTATCCGAATGCTCCCAAAAATACTTCTACTTAGCACAAATATGACTTTTCTATTCATTTTTAGTGTCATTCTAGTTTGTCATAAATATGACTATTCATTT
>DVLQ01000068.1 GCA_018715395.1 Candidatus Coprocola pullicola
CCACATAATATCCTTTAGACCAAAATTCTCTGTTTCTATATTTATATTTCAACTCACTGAATTGCTCGTATAGCATCGTGCTGCTTTTTCCTTTCAAATCCCCCATAAAACTTGATACACTCATTTTCGACCGTATTTCTACCAGCATATGCACATGGTCCGGACATACTTCTGCCTTTAATATATTCACGCCTTTCCACTCACATAATTTTCTCAATACTTCTCCTATTGCTTTCCTTTTTTCGTAATAAAACACTTTTGTTCTATATTTCGGTGCAAACACAATATGATATTTGCAATTCCATTTTGTATGCGATAAACTATGTATATCCGTAATTCCCATATACGGACCTCCTTTTCACTATATTTCTTGCAGTTGGCAGACCGCAATTGTATTATAGTGAAAAGGAGTTTTTACTTCTACCTCAACGCCGAAAGGCTTTTTTGAACCACACGTCTAACGCGTGGTTTTCTCTATACAAAAAAATCAGGCTGTTTTATAGCCTGATTTTTAAAAAAGGTTTTGTGCTTTCTATTATTTTTTAAATATTTTATGTAAAAGCTAAAAAAGACTTTTGATTATAGCATAACCAACTCTTATTCTGTTTTGATAGCAGATAATGCACTCAATTTCATGGCCCTTTTTGCAGGCAAATATCCTGCTGCAATTCCTATAAATGTTGCAAAAATCAAAGACGCACCACATAGCCATAATGGAATGGAAGAAAGCATATTACTATTTGTATTGATTGCAATGATATTTACAATTTTTGAAGACCCCAGACTGACAATAATTCCGACAAACCCACCTACAAAACCAATAAATGCCGCTTCTGTCAAAAACAATTTTTTAATATCCGATAAAGAAGCGCCTATTACCTTCATAACGCCAATTTCCCTTGTTCTTTCATAAATTGCCATTACCATAGTATTTGTAATACCTATGGCCGCTACAATAAGAGAAATGGCACCAATGGCTCCCAACATCATACGAAGCATTTTGGTAGTTTCTTTCATTGTTTCCAGCTCATCTGTCAAACTATAGGCTTGAAAACCCATTGCTTTAATGGTATCTTGTACTGATTGTACCTCTTCCATGGATTGTACTTTTACCATAGCATTTTGATAAACACCCTTTTTTACCTTATTAGTATTTTTCGTTTCTGACTTTTTTTCTTCATATTCCTGCTGGTCTTGTTTTATTTTTTCCAATGCTTTAATGGGCATAAACACAGAATATCCTGTTTCTCCACTGCTTGGCAGTATTCCCACCACATCTACTTTAATAGGCTTTACGTTTTTATCAGCATTACGAGTACCATAATTCCAATCTGTTGTAATCATAACCTTATCATTTAACACATCTACTTCTGGGGAAGGAGAATTGTATCTCATTTCCCAGCTTAATTTTGGATTATAAAAACCCGTTACTACATCCGCACCAAAAACAAGAGTATTGTTATCTCCTTCTTCTAAACCACGTCCTTGTTCCACTTTATATCCCATCGCTTCCATACTGCTAGGGTCTATTCCCTTTACAGAAGCATCCGCCATATATTTTCCACAAATAAAATATAAATATTCTGACATTACAGGGGTTGCTGTTTCTACTCCCGGAATCTTTTTAAACTCTTCTATGGTAGAAACAGTAATCTCTGTAGCTTGTTTTTTATCCTTAGAACTACCGGAATCAGAAACACTGCTTACCATACCTCCTCCGGCAGTACTTACATTAATCACTTGAAGACTGCCCCACTCTTCTACTTGCTGCTGAAAGCTTTCATTCATGCCAATACCAATAGATACCATCACAACAATAGACGCTGTCCCAATCACAACGCCAAGTATTGTTAAAAAAGTTCGGAGTTTTCTTTTCCATAAATTACGTAACGCCATTTTAATCATATCAGAAGTGCTCATTGCTATCCCTTCCTTCCTGTTTTTCAGGAGAAGCTTGTTGGTCATATGGTATTTGTTGATCATAATCTGCATCTTCCGGTACAAAAGCATATTCTGTTTCATCATCGTCTTCTGCTAAAAATGCTTCTTCTTGTTTTCTCTTTTTTCTTTTTTGTATCAAAACAACTGTTGCAATGACAATGATAACAACAATGCCTAATATGACGCCGATGAGAATCTTTTTACTCATTGTATTATTTTCAGGCATATCTTCCATACTCATCATATCGTCTACTGGCATAGGTTCTATTACATTTAGTACAAAATCACGTTTTTCTTCTATTGTTTCGCCACCGGCGTCATCATAGCTGACAACAATACTAATAGGCAATTCTCCCATAGAAGTTGGCGTAAATGTACCTTCATAATAATCACTTGACCCAGATTCTAAATTTCCAACATATGTATTTCTTGTTTGTGTATCTACATCGCCTTCAATGCGAATCATTAGATTATTTAAAGTTACTTTGCCTGTATTATAATAATTAAAATTGATTGTAACAGGCATACCCATTTCTACTTGCTCTGGCAATGTATAATCATCAATATCCAATTCCGTCACTTGTTTGACATTGATACCTAGAAGTTCTTGAGAAGTATATTCATTTCCATCATCATCTTCATATTCAAAATTCACTGTCAAAGTATACGTTTTTGGCTGTGCATCCGGCACAACATAAAGCCGAAGTGCCTTTTCTACCGACCCTTTTGGCACAATATCGTCAAAATAAAATGTATTGCTGCTATCTACAGGAGTAAAAATATTTCCTGTTTTTTCTGTATCAGAAGAAGTTTCTTCCGCCATTGTCAAAAACATTTTAATATTATGAACAGATTTATATTTATGGCTATTCATCAGTGTCATAGTCAGGTCAAATTCTTCCCCGGCCATGACAATAAGCGGATCGCAAACATAATCGCTTACAATAATTTTTGGTTTACTTTTCTTTTCGTCTTCTTTGTTTTCTTCTTTATCTTTTTCAGGATTGGATATATTGACGCCTGCATACTGCTTAAATGTTGTAACGTCTTTACCTGAAGTTTCATATTCTATTGTAAATTCTACAGGATAGTTTTGTGAAGAAGCAGAAGAAGTACCGGCAAATGTAAATACAAAATGACTGGTTTGATTTGGAGGGAGTGTTTTTACATTTTTAATACTGGTTGATTTTGGCACCACTGCACCGCTTTCTCCCATTCCTGTAGCGGTTACTTTAATGTTTTTTGCCTCTGCATCGCCAATATTTACAATATCAAAGCTAATATCAAAATTTTGATTTACTTCATAAGTACCTGTAGGTTCTTTCATATTGCGTATTTCAAGACTCGGCTTTTGTCCTGTACTTCCCCCTACATTTACATAATAATTTTGCGATTTATCATAAGAACGTCCTGCGTCGTCTTTATAAGATAATTTTAGTGTAATAGGATAAGTGCCGCTTGTAATTTCACTGCCTGCAATCAACGGAAATGAAAATGTTTCTGTTGTACCAGGTGCAATACGAGAAAAATATTTACTGTCCAAAGCATTATTGATACTGATGCCATCATTGGAAAGCCCCTCCAATGTCAATTTTGCTTCATGCATGGTAATAAAATTGTTATTTGTAATTTGTCCTGAAATAGTTGTTGTATCTCCCGGCTCAATTTCAGATGGCGTTATTGTCACATTTTCAAATTTAAAATCAGGTTCTCCCGAAAGGTTATTTACTTTCAAATAAATGGTACTGCTTCCTGTAAATTTTATGTTGTATACATTAAAAAAACTATAGTTTAACGTAACAGGATAATTTTTTGTAGCAGCCGTTCTTTCTACATCAACAGTCAATTCCACTTCTGTTTCACTTCTGGGAGGCAATGAAGAAATACGGTTTTCATTTCCTGCAAAACCTACCGTGAAGGGGGTATTATCAATATCTGTAAATGTTGGCTGTATGACGATTGCCTTTGCTCCATAGGCACTGCCGTTTCGCAGTTTAATTTTTACTGTATTGGACTTTCCGGGCGTTACTTCAAATACCGGTCCGTTGATGAGTATGACCTCCGGCTGTGCGGCATTTGGGTCTACAATTTCTTCTTCTCCTTCATTATCATATGTTGCCCCAAAAGCTGTCATAGGTAAAAGCATAGGTTGTATCGCCAATACCATGATTAAAACAATACTTGTGAGTATCTTTCTCATTTTTTACTTCCTCCTTCAATCGTTGCCCTTTTTCTATTGGTATTCTGTTCTATTTTTTCAATTTTTCCATCAGAAATATGTATAATCCGATTGGCATATTCTGCAATTTCTAAATCATGTGTTACAATAACAAGCGTTTGTTTATTTTTTTCTGCCAATGTTGTAATTAAATCCATCATTTCATAAGTAGTTTTTGTATCCAAATTTCCGGTAGGTTCATCGGCAAATACCACCTGAGGGCTGTTGATAAAAGCCCTTGCGATACTTACTCTTTGCTGCTGACCGCCGCTCATTTCAGAAGGTTTATGATTTGCCCTTTCTGACAGTCCTACCGCTTCCAACATTTGCATTGCTTTTTTATTTCTTTCCGCCACAGGAACCTTGCGAAATATTAAAGGCAACGTCACATTTTCCAATGCTGTTAATGTAGAAAGCAAATTGTAAGATTGAAACACAAATCCAACATATTGCTGTCTAAATTTTGCAAGCTGGTCTTCATTCATACGCTCTATATGACATTTATTAAATATAATACTGCCTTTTGTAGGTTTTTCTAAACCGGCAATCAAATTTAACAATGTAGACTTGCCTGAACCTGATTTTCCTAACAAGCAACAGATTTCACCATAAGCGATATTTAGGCTGATATTATTTACAGCAGAAATTTTTTCTTGTCCCATACGATAAACTTTTTTGACATTTCTAATTTTAATTACGTTTTCTGCCACAAAAGTACCTCCTTTATAAAATTTACATAGTACTTACTCTAATAAGACAATGTAAAAATATAAAAAGTTTCAAACCAAAATATGCAAAAATTTTATAATTGAAAGAAATATTTTTATAAAATTTTATACAAAAAATCACTATCATTATAAACTAATTTTATTACATAACAATTAAATATTCTAAATGATATATTACATTTTTCTTACGATTCTCCTAGATTTCTTTTTCATTTTACAAACAAATGTGTCTTTGTATCAAAACAATACATTTTTATAATCTTAAAAGCAAATCTGTTCTTTTGTTATTTCTTATTTCATAAACAAAAAATTGATAAACAATTTTATTTTTTTTGCGTAAAATTTCATAGACATTATTAATAAAAACAAAAGGGAACTTCGTTGACAGAAAAACAGTTTTATTATAAAATCATATTTGCTTTCAAAATAGAAAAGGATTAGGAGGAAATTATGGAGGAAGAAGTATCCCGCAGATTGGCTAAAAAAATGCTTGATTTTCAAATACAATGGGGACAGTGGCACAAAAATCTCTCTAAACATATGTTTAATATCAACGGAAAAAACAATATTAGTTTAACAGTACAGCAATTTATTATTTTAATGTTTATACATAAAATGAATATTAACACTGTTTCTGAAATGTCTTGTTTATTAAATTTAAGCAAAAGCAGCCTTTCTTTAACACTTTCCAAAATGGAACAAGAAAATTTACTTAAAAAAACTCTTCCGGTCGAAGGAGATGATGGTAGAAAAGTATATTTTTCTGCTACAAAAAAGGGGATTTTAGCATTAGAAGAAAGACAAAAAAGAGTTTTGGAATTTTTTACAGAATTTTGTGAAGGTTTGTCACAAGAACAAAAACAAGATTTAGAAACAGGCATTGAAAAATTAAGCCGTGTTTTGAAATAACAAAAATCACGAGGAGGAAGCCATAAATATGAAAAAGAATTATGCAGCTATTTTCACAGCATTACTATTAAGTATATCCTTAGCAGGCTGTGGAGAAAAAACACAAGAGATGTCGGCAGAACCAGAACAAACGGCGCGTGCTATAGAAGTTATGACACTTTCAAAAGAATCTATATCCAATCAATATACTTATTCTGGAAAAGTTGCAGCAAAAGAAGAAGCACAGGTTTTCAGCACTGTCGCCGGAAAAATCGCACAAGCAAATTATGACATTGGAGATAGTGTCCACAAAGGCGATGTCCTTTTTCGCATGGATACATCTGATTTAAACAATCAGTTAAATGTATTAAAGGCTTCTTTGACTGCTACAGAAGCAAGCATCGCCTCTGCACAAACGAACTTGGAATTAGCAAATGGAGCCTCTATGCAGTCACAAATTGAATCTGCAAAAGCCGCACTGGAAAATGCAGAACTAAACTATAACAATGCCAAAACAAATTATGACAACAACAAAGTTCTTTTTGACGCAGGCATAGTATCTCAAACAGAAATGAATCAAATACAGCTAGCTTACGACAGCGCTGAAGTGACATACAATCAGGCAAAAGAAAGCTACGACTTGGTAGCAAACAAAATGCCGGCTGAAAATCAAAGAAAAGCAGAAGACGCTTATAATGCGGCAGTAGCACAAAAAGCTTCTATCAACGCGCAAATGCAAAGTACACAAAAAACAATCAGTGACGCTACAGTAACCGCTCCTATTTCCGGCGTTATTACAGCAAAAAATGTTGTGGCCGGCACTGTTCTTTCCCAATCCAGCCCTGCTTATATTATTACAGATATGAGCAAAGTAAAAATTGATGTGGCTGTCACTCAGGAAGTAATCAACACATTATCTGTTGGACAGCAAGTAGATGTAACGCTTTCTGCAATTTCCAAACAGCCTTTTAAAGCAACTATTACAACAATTAACCCTGTGGCAAATAGCCAAGGTACATATGATGTTCAGGTAGAACTAGACAATGCAGACGGTGTTTTAAAAGTGGGTATGTTAGGCGAGGTTTCTTTTACAAAGGAAAGCGCAGAAAATACCATTGTACTGCCAAGAGATTGTGTCATTGAAAAAGACGGCGAAGTTTATGTGTTTGTAGAAGAAGCAGGAAAAGCTAAAAAAGTGCCTGTTACCACCGGTATTGACACAGGTGAAACAATACAAATTGTAACTGGTTTAGAAGAAGGTATGCATGTAGTAACAAAAGGACAGACATATCTTTCTGACGGCGAAGCAGTACAAATCAGTGCACCGGATGATGATACAAACGAACAAACATCTGACAGCAATTCCTCTTCTTCTGATGAAACTACAACCGCTCAAAAAGAAAAAAAATCTGACGACGCTTCCAGCAAAAAGGAGGAATAAATAAATGGGTTCCTTATCAAAATTAGCTATACTTCGTCCTGTCACAACAGTTATGATACTGTTGATGGTTATTATGGGCGGTATATTAGGATACAGCGGACTCAGCCTAGCATTGATGCCTAGTATTGACTTGCCTATTGCTCTTGTCAGTACAACATATGTAGGCGCCGGTCCCAGTGAAATTGAATCTCTCATTACAGAACCAATTGAAGAATCTTTAGCTTCTATTAGTAATGTAGATACCATTACATCCATGTCTTCTTCCAACAGCTCTATTGTTCTGGTACAATTTGTAGATGGTACAGATATTGATATGGCTGCCATTGATATGAGAGAAAAAATAGATATGGTAAAAGGAAGTCTTCCCGAAGACGCCAATGACCCTATGGTAATCAAAATGGATATGAACGCTCAATCTATTTATGTAGGCGTTACCAGTGATAACTTAGATTTAGCTCAATTAAACGATTTATTGGATGAAAACATTGTCAACCGTTTAGAAAGAATTGAAGGGGTTTCTGCCGTTACACTTTCCGGCGGTGATGAAAATGAAATTCAAATTACATTAAATCCTGATAAAATGGATGGATATGGTTTGACAACTGCACAATTAACACAAGCTTTGTCTTCTGAAAACTTAAATTTGCCCTCCGGCACCATTTCTCAAGGTACAAGCAAATTGCAAGTTAGAACCATGGGAGAATTTAAATCTCTTCAAGATATTAAAAATGTTATGATAACAACTGGTACCGGAGCAGTGATTGCTTTAGATGAAATTGCAGATGTAGAAGAAGTAGCAAAAGAAAGAACTTCTTATACTATCATTGACGGAGAACAGGGTATTATGATTGCCATTGACAAAAATTCTACCGCAAATGTTGTAGAAGTCAGTGATAAAATTAATGAAACGCTAAATGACATTGCTTTGGAATATCCAGAAATCAACATTCGTATGCTGACAGATACTGCTGACTATATTCGTCTTTCTATCGGCAACGTAACGTCAACGGCATTTCAAAGTGCGATTATTGCTGTTATCGTATTATTCCTATTTTTAAGAAATCCAACCACTTCTTTAATCATTGGCGTATCCATTCCAACTTCTATATTAGCCACATTTGGCTTAATGTATCTATGTGATATGACATTAAATGTGATTTCTATGGGTGGTATCACAATCGGTATTGGTATGCTTGTTGACAACTCTGTGGTAGTTATGGATAACGTGTTCAAATATTGGAATAAGGGCTATTCTCCAAAAGAGGCGGCTATGATTGGCTCAAAAGAAATTGGTATGGCAATTGCAGCCTCTACATTGACAACAGTGGCCGTATTTATTCCTTTAACATTTGTAAGTGGAACCATTGGTCAAATGTTTAGAGATTTATCTTTTACAATTTGTTTTGCTCTTTTAGCTTCTCTTGTGGTATCTTTAACATTTGTCCCTATGGCTTGCGCACAATTACTCAAAAGACGAGAAAGTAAAAAGAAACAAAGAAAAGGTATTGTTGCTAAAATATTAGATGTTTGGGGAAAAGGCATTGACGCTTTAGATACCCTTTATCGAAAACTGCTTATTTGGGTACTTCATCATAAAAAAAGAACAGTGGCGATTGTATTGGCTTGTTTTATTGCCACATTAGCCTGCGCTCCTTTGGCGGGTTTTGATTTTATGCCTGAATCTGACGAAGGCTCCGCTTCTATCACAATCAATTTGCCAAAGGGAACACAATTAAAAGAAACAGAAAAAATTACAAACCAAGTATTATCCAAAATAGAAGGGATTCCGGAAATTGATTATGTGTACGCCAGCGTTGGCTCCGGTATGATTTCCAGCGGTACAGACTCTGCCAGCGTTAATATTAACTTAGTCAATATAGCCGATAGAACCAGAAGTACAAATGAAGTTTGTGATGAAATTAAACAACGTCTAAAAGGCATTGCGGGCGCTGATATCACTGTAGAAAGCTCTAGCAGCGCTATGGGTTCTCTTGGAGGAGCCGCTATTTCCTTCAATATTACAGGCTATGATACAGATATAATGCGTAAAATTGAAAATGATGTAGTGGATTTATTATCCGATATACCAGGATTAATAGATGTAGAAGGTTCTTCTGAAGATGTTGTGCCGGAAGCTCGCGTTGTATTAGACAGACAAAAGGCAGCTCAATACGGCATTACTACTTCTTCTATGGCAAATGCATTAAATACTGCTGTATCCGGTTCTGTTGCAACACAATATAAAGTAGATAATAAAGAAATGGATGTTCGCATACGTTATGACCAAAATAAAATGAACTATATTACAGACTTACAAAACATCACCATAAAATCCAGCTCAGGGGCTTCCATTCCTTTAACAGAAATAGCAAATATTGAAATGACAGACGGCGCATTACAAATTAATCGTGAAAATCAAAAGCAATATATTAGTATCAGTGCTAATACAAATGGTATTGATACTAACACAGCACAAAGACTCATTGACGAAAAACTGGCAACATATCCTTTTCCTGAGGGATATGAATACGCTTATGGCGGTACTACTGAAGAAATGGTAAAAGCATTTACCAGCTTGGCTCTTGTTTTAGTCATTTCTATCATACTCATTTATATGATTATGGCTTCTCAATTTGAATCTTTAATCTATCCGGGCATCGTTATGTTTGCTATGCCTTTGGCATTAACCGGCGGTGTGTTTGGGCTTTTGATTACAGGAAATACCATTACAGTGACTGCGTTTATGGGCTTTATTATGCTGGTAGGTATGGTTGTAAATAATGCTATTGTATTAGTAGATTATACAAACCAACTACGAGAAAGAGGTATGACTTGCTATGATGCATTGGTAGAAGCAGGTCCAAATCGTCTTCGCCCTATATTGATGACAACATTAACAACAATCATTGGTATGCTTCCTATGGCATTAGGCGTTGGAGAAGGTATGGAAACACAAAAGCCTTTGGCAATTACAATTATATTTGGTATGACTATTTCTACAATGGTGACACTTGTGTTAATTCCCGTATTATATTTAGGCGTTACAAACTTTCGTGATAAGTTTAGAAAAAATCATCCTAAAGACGAATCTGGCAGTGAAGATGGGCAAGAACAACAAAACTATGACCAATTTAATTCTGCTATCAAAATACCGGAATTAAAAGTAAAACCAAACAAAAATAAACCAGCTCCAGACGGAGGATATGATGCATGAAAAAAATAGAAATCATTATTCGTCGTGAAAAAGTCGACGCCGTAAAAAAGAAGCTCTATGAAATGGGGGCTACAGGCATTATGCTTTCTAATATTGCAGGATATGGGCAAGACGACGGCTATGTTCAAAAATACAGAGGCAAAGAATATACTTTTCAAACAGTTCAAAAAATGAAACTGGAAACAGTTGTAAAAAATGAACAAGTTGGCCCCATCATACAAATTGTAATGGATATTGCTCGTACAGGAAAACATGGTGATGGCAGAATCTATGTATATGACGTCAGTGAAGTCATTCGCATTCGTACAGGAGAAAGAGGCACTGACGCTTTATAACAAAAATATTTTTTCAAATACAGTCAAACAAAACTTGTTTGGCTGTATTTTTTTGTACAAAAAAGAAATTGTTCTACACATAAAATTTGTGGTATCATAAACATCGAACAATATTGTAAAGAAGGGAAAAAATTTGAAACAAACCATTTATTATAAAAAAGAACAAAATCAGATTACTATTATGAATTATTGTGGTGCAAGTACATTGGTTTTACCAAAAGAAATAGAAGGACTTCCCGTTACAAAAATTGCGGAAAAAGCTTTTTCAGAAGAATTTGTTTCTTCCAGTCAACAACCAGATGAAGCTTTTTATACACAGCAAGAATATGAATGGATACATTGGCAGGAAAACATGATTGTGGAAAAAACAAATCGTTTACAAAAAATTGTACTGCCTGATACCATTGAAAAAATAGAAAAAGCCGCTTTTTATAGTTGTACTGCATTAACACAAATAGACCTTCCAAAACACATTACTATAATACCAGAAGAATGTTTTGCTCACTGCATATCATTAAAAGAAATCAATCTGCCTGATACCATAACAAAAATTGAACCGTATGCTTTTCATTGCTGTAACAAATTAGAACATATCCTTTTTCCCAATACTCTTAGAGAATTAGGAAATTATGTTTTTTATAATGACGTTTCCCTTTCAGAAATTACACTGCCGGAAGGTATTTCTGTAGGCATGGGCGTTTTTAAAAACTGTAAAAAACTAAAAAAAGTAGCATTAGAAGGAAACACTGCATTTTTAGATGTTTTTGCAGACTTGGAACAAGAAGTGGAATTGACCATTACAAACATGCCAAAAGAACAAAGAGGCTGCACAAAAGCAAAGCTATTGTTTCCAGATTTTGAATATGAATATATGGAAAACTATCCCGCAAGACAATTTAAACAAATGAACTATGGTTCCGGATATTTGTATCATCAATGCATACACAATTCGGGCATTGATTTTGCCAGATATGATGATTTATTTTCACTGGCACAGCGAGAAGAAACAAAAACAATGGCATTGCAAATTGCAATCAATCGTTTAAAATATCCCTATAAATTAAGACCCAAAAATGAATTGGAATACAAAGCATTTTTAAAGGAAAATATATTATTTGCAGTAAAAATATTTTTAAAAAATATAAATATTCTTTCTTTTTTAGCAAATATAGAAGGACTTTTTACATCGGAAAATATAGACTCCATTGTTTGTATTGCTACAAAAGAAAAAAATATAGAAGCCACCAGTTTTTTATTGGATTATAAGAGAAAAAAATTTGGCGTTACAAAAAAAACATTTGAATTATAAAAAAAGATACTTTCATTCAGAGGTGATTTTTTATGAATGATTTAAAACAACAACTAATAAATATCGGAAAAACAATATTACAGTCATCTCGAAATGAGCTGTATTTGTCTATGCGTTTTTTGGATATTGCCCTTAGTGGTTTAGAATATGAAATGAATTTATCTACGTTATACGTTGGTACAGATGGCAATAAAATATTATTTAATCCTCGTTATTTAACGCAGCTTTATCAAAATGATACTATACTTGTAAACAGAGCCTATATGCATATGCTTTTGCACTGTGTATTTCGTCATATGTTTCATAGAAATAAAAGAAAAGAAGACTATTGGAATTTAGCATGTGATATTGCTGTAGAGTCTGTGATAGACCGGTTAGAAGTACCTGCTTTACAAAAGACTGTATCCGACACAAGAGAAGAAATGTATACTTTGCTTGGTAAAAAATTGAAGGTATTCACAGCAGAAGGCATTTATATACAGCTTTTAACCATGTCTGTTTCAGAACTTCAATTATTAAAATTACGAAAAGAATTTTGGGTAGATGATCATGATTTTTGGCAAAACGATGATGAACAACAACAAAATCAACAGCAAAATACTCCACAACAAAATACAGAAAACATCCCTGAACATAGCCATCAAACAAATACCATGACAAAACAACAGCAACAACAGCTATTGGAAAAATGGCAGGATATCAGCGAAAAAATGAAAACAAATTTGGAAACATTTCAAAAAGATATGGGACAAGAAGCCGGAGAACTAATTTCCTATTTAAAGGTTGAAAATAGACAGCGATATCATTATCGTCGTTTTTTAGAAAAATTTGTTACCCTCAAAGAGGAAATACAACTGGATGAAGACGCTTTTGATACTATATTTTATACCTATGGACTTCAGATGTATGGCAACATGCCTTTGATTGAAGCATTGGAATATAAAGAGGTGGAAAAAATAGAAGAACTTGTGATTGCCATTGATACTTCTGAATCCTGCTCTGATACCATTGTAAAAGGATTTTTGGAAGAAACCTACAGCATATTACAAAATAAAGAAAGTTTTTTCAAAAAATTTCAAATACACATCATACAATGTGATTGTATTGTGCAATCTGATACTCTCATTACAGAACAATCTCAATTAAAACAATATATGCAAAACTTTGCTGTAAAAGGTTCTGGAGGCACCGACTTTCGCCCTGTTTTTACTTATGTAGATAAACTCATAGAAGAAAAAAAATTTCGTCATTTAAAAGGACTGATTTATTTTACAGACGGCTATGGCACATTTCCTAAAAAACGTCCTCAATATGATACAGCGTTTGTATTTATGACAAATGGAGATACCACAGTCACTGTTCCCCCTTGGGCTATGAAAGTGATACTAACACCGGATGATATACAAATGAAGGAGGCAAAAAAATGAATATTAAACAAGCAAAAGAAGAAATCAAAAATACAATACAAGCTTATTTGCAAAAAGACAGTTATGGTAATTATAAAATACCTACTGTACATCAAAGACCTGTTTTGCTTATAGGCGCTCCGGGCATAGGCAAAACAGCCATTATGGAACAAATCGCAAGAGAATGTAACATAGGCATTGTTTCCTATACCATTACGCATCATACAAGACAAAGCGCCATTGGTCTACCCTTTATTCAAAAAAAAATATATGCCGGAAAAGAATATTCCGTAACAGAATATACCATGAGTGAAATCATTGCTTCTGTTTACGAAAAGATAGAAATGACAGGATTGTCAGAAGGTATTCTTTTTATTGATGAAATTAACTGTGTTTCCGAAACATTAGCCCCTGCCATGCTGCAATTTTTGCAAAATAAAACATTTGGCACTCATCAAGTACCGGAAGGCTGGATAATTGTAGCCGCCGGAAATCCTCCGGAATATAATAAATCTGTAAGAGAATTTGACATTGTCACATTAGATAGAGTCAAAAAAATAGAAGTGAAAGAAGATTTTACCATTTGGAAGGAATATGCCTACAAAGAATCTGTTCATAGCGCTATTTTATCTTATTTAGAAATCAAAAAAGAGCATTTTTATACCATTGAAACAACCGTAGATGGAAAATATTTTGTCACAGCAAGAGGCTGGGAAGACTTATCCCGTATGATGGTAGTCTATGAAGAACTGGACATTTCCATAGATGAAGGCGTCATCTATCAATATGTGCAACATAGAGCCATTGCAAAGGATTTTGCTAACTATCTGGATTTATATTATAAATATAAAAATGATTATCATGTTCATGAAATACTGCAAGGACATATTTCAAAAAATGCTTTGGAAAAGCTTTCCTCTTCTTCCTTTGATGAAAAATTGAGTGTAATAGGATTACTTTTAAGCCGTTTGGGAGAAAGCTTCAAAAAAGTATATTCTATGAATTTATTTGTAACTACATTACATGGTATTCTAATGCAAATCAAACCCTTGCTTCTATCGGAACAAACGCCTGCCTATGAAATCATAACAAAAACAATACAAGAACAAACAAAGCGATTGGAACACCAAAAAATAGCAAACCTTTTAGAACCTTTAGAAATACAAAGCCGTAGTAAAGTTTTAGAAACATTGGAGCAATACCAAAAAAATATAAAAGAAAATAACATAAAAAACGGTATAGCTGCTTTTGAAGCAATAAAACAAAATTTCTCTTTATCCGTCACACAAAGAAAAGAGGAAATTGATAAAACCGCACAATATCTAAACAATGCATTTGTATTTTTGGAAAAAGCATTCGGAGAAAATCAAGAACTGGTAATATTTATTACAGAGTTGACAAGCAATCCATATAGCGTCCAATTTATTAATGAAAATGGCTCAGAAAAATATTATCATTACAATAAATCTTTATTATTCCAAGAAAGACACAAAGATATTTTGCAACAAATTCATTCTATTTCAGGTATATTAAATACATTGCAATTAGATTAAATTGTTGATTTTTATTTCAAAACCATACTAAAAGCAGAAAAATATAAAAAATTGTTAAATGATTTGAAATGCCAAAACTGCTATCAAAATAGTATAGTCAAATGGGTGTCGTTCAACCAAAACAAAATACTAGGCACAATTGATCAGTTTTATATTATCATTGGTTTTATAAACAAAAGCTACGTTCTTCATTAAAAAATACAAATGATAGTATCAAAAAATTTTAGAACCCATAAAAATAATGAAAACGCATTTTATTGTATACTATTTTATCATTTTTACTTATGCTTTATAAAAAAAGTAAATAGTATGGTATCAAAAAATTTCTATTTTTTAAAGAAAGCCGTATGAATCATATCTACAATAAACCCGACTAAATTATAAAAATACAATCATCTATACAAGAACTGAAAAAAGATATGGTTTGTATTGTAAATAGCTTTTTATAACAGTGTTTACATGATAGATGACCAATCAAAAAATTTTGTCTTGAGGCAACCAATACAATCAAATTCATTTTTAAATAACGGTAATAGTCATTAATATAGCTGATGTTTCTTTATCGTAGAGCAAATATTACCTTACAGATTCCAATTGAGAAATTCCTTATTTTGAGAATCCTTCTATCCATAAAAATCCGCTTTTTTAATCCTCTAACCCATTTTTTTTATTGGTTGTCAATCATAACCACATCTAAATGACGTGATTTGCTCCATTAATCAGAACCACCGGCTTTGCTGGTGGTTTATCCTGCCCCCTAAAAGGGGCTGTTATCAGCAGCACTTGTAAACGCTTTGAAAATCCACCAAGTGTTCTACTTCCCTAATTGCCGCCTTTGGCGGCTATTTTTATTTGTTTTTACTTTTTCACTCGTAAACGGATCACTGAAACTGATTTGATCTGCCATCCAATCTTTCTTTAACTGATTATTCACGTATTTTTTTGTGTTTTTCCCAACTGTAGGACCACTAGGACCTCTAGCACTAGTAGGATTACTAGGACCTTTAGAACCGGTATCAATGTCATATCCTCTATACCAAAACATTCTATTTCCATATTTGTATTTTAAATTTGCATGTCTATTAAAAAGAATGAGACAACTTTTCCCTTTCAAATATTCAACTATTTCTGACACACTGTATTTGGACGGTATACCAATGGGCATATGTATAGAATCTGGACATGGTGCTTGAATGATCTTAACCTTTTTTCTTCACACAATTTTCTAATGATTCTATATTCGCTCTTCATTCTTTACATATCACTTACTATATTGGTGCAAATATTATATGATATTAGTATCTATATTTGAATATGTCATACTTTTTATTTTGTTATTGATATAAAAAAACTCCTAATTTGTTTTCATAATGCAGTGGCTTCATTCTAAAATTATAATCAAAATGTTTTATATACTAAAGTGTTTTATTTACCCCTAGTAGAACTAGGGGTTTTGTTAAGCTAAAGCACCCAATAATGAAAAAAGCTGTATCTTTATGATACAACTTTTTTACTATCAACAAAATCATCCGATTGCCATAAAAGAGTGAAATTATAAGAAATACATCATTCTATTTAAAATAAAAAATCATACCAGCATTTCTATAGAACAATACATTTTATAAAATTATATTATAAAAAAATTTTTCATCATCTTTATATTGGCTAAAATCATTATTTTGTGATCTCAAATAAATCAAGTCTTATTTTTCACTATATCTTACCATTTGGCTTTTTGAAAATAATATATGGCTAAAAAGCTTTTCTAAAATGCTATTCTACTCTACAAATATCTGCCCCCAAATTTTTCAGCTTTTTTTCAATATTATAATATCCTCTTTCAATATGGTAGATATCGCTAATTTCTGTTTTTCCTTCCGCCGCCAAAGCAGATAATATCAGTCCTGCGCCTGCTCTCAAATCGGTTGCTTTTACCTGCGTTCCTGTTAATTTTTCCACGCCTTCAATAATGGCGCTTCTGCTTTCAATATTGATTTTTGCGCCCATTCTTTGTAATTCTCCTGCATGGAGAAATCTATTTTCAAACACTGTTTCTGTAATCACACTTGTGCCTTTGATAATAGAAAGCAGACTCATAAAAGGTGCCTGCATATCAGTAGGAAATCCGGGAAATGGCATGGTTTTTAAACTAATCGGCTGTAATTTTCCTGCAGTATATACTCGCAATGTTTTTTCTTCTATTTTTTCTGTTTTTACATTTGCCTCTGAGAGCTTAGCCAATATAGGCTTCAAATCTCTTTCTATAACTTGCTCTATGATAATATCTCCTTTTGTAATGGCAGCGGCAATCATGAATGTTCCTGCTTCAATTCTATCAGGCATAACAGTATGTTTCGCTCCATGGAGCTTTTTGACTCCTGTAATGGTAATGGTATCTGTACCTTCTCCAGAAATATCAGCGCCCATTTTTTTTAAAAAAGTCGCCAAATCAATGATTTCTGGTTCTGCCGCCGCATTGACAATGGTTGTAACGCCTTTTGCTAATGTTGCTGCCATCATAATGTTTTCTGTAGCGCCTACACTGGGAAAATCTAAATAAATTTTATCTCCCTTCAATTGCCTTGCTGTAATGTGTATGGAACCATGTGCCTGCTGTGTTTTGGCTCCCAATGCAGAAAAGCCCTTCAAATGCAAATCTACAGGTCGGCTGCCAATGGGACAACCTCCCGGCAAAGGAATATTTGCCTCTTTATACCTTGCCAGTAAAGGTCCCATGATCAGAAAAGAGCCTCTTAATTTTCCTGCTTTTTCATAATCTGCTTCTGTTTTTGAAATATTTTTTGCCCTTACTGCAATACTTTCTTGCTCTTTGTCAAATACAATATCAACACCCATATCTTTCAGCATACTACAAAGTGCTATCACATCAGAAAGCACAGGAACAGATTTTACAGTACAATCCTCCTCTGTAAGTAATGTGGCAGCTAATATAGGCAATATGGCATTTTTAGAACCACTGATTGTTACATTCCCTTTCAGCCCCTTACTTGTCCCTACTATAAATTTTGCCATAGTACTATCCTTTCTGTCATAAAAAATATCTATGATTGCAAAAATTAGTATGTCCAAAAATAAAAAAGAAATCATATTTTTATAAAGTAATTTTTTGTATAAAAAAAAGAGAATGCCTCTCTTTTTCAGACTGTCAAAAAAGTTGGTATTTTAAGCCTTTGACAAGGTAAAGCTTGTATGAGCAAATAAGGCTTTATTCATTAATGAAATTCCAAAAAGCTCGAATGGACTTTTTTCACACGCTTCAAAGAATATCTCTTTTTTTATCATTTAAAAAAATTACTGAAAAGCATCACAAATATGAAAAATCATTTTCTTCTTTTTTTACAAGAAAAGACTGGCAATTGCCAGTCTTTATATAGAAAATGTTTGATATTTAAGCCTTTGTCAAGGTAAAGCTTGTATGAGCAAATAGGGCTTTATTCATTAATGAAATTCCAAAAAGCTCGAATGGACTTTTTTCACACGCTTCAAAGAATATCTCTTTTTTTATCATTTAAAAAAATTACTGAAAAGCATCACAAAT
>DVLQ01000069.1 GCA_018715395.1 Candidatus Coprocola pullicola
TTGTATCAAAATAATCAAAACCATACTACTCTAATCTATAAAAAAGCCGATATACAGTAACATAAGGCTTTTTGCTCGTTTCACTCTAATAACAGAATTATTGCCTATTGAGTTTATTTTTATTTGCTGTAGCTATCTTTTCTATATACCAGCTATACTTATATGATTCTACATTACCATTGGTACAGAATGAAAAATGGATATTTTATTGGAACATATGAAAAAATTGTATCAAACATAATCAAAATCATATTACTCTAATCTATAAAAAGCCCATGTACAGTAACATAAGGCTTTTTACTCGTTTCACTCTAATACCCTATTAAGCTTATTTTTGTTTGCTATAGCTATCTTTTCTTTGTGTGATTAGCTATGTTTATATAATATGATTCTACTTTTGTGCATCAAATATTTGGCGCTTCTACTATCAAAGAATATCACAATATATCATGTATCCTGCCAGCATTTTTATATCTCTCTACCTATATCAAAATTTTATGAATTTGTAAATCATAAACAACTTTACTTTTTTATTGATACAAAAAATATACTATTTACAATGTTCTTTTGTATATCCAGTCATGTAATTATTATTTGTGTTAATTTATGTCATTTTATTTTATAATTAACACCTATCATTCCACTATAATGTCAATCTGCATCATTTTCTAAAATATTCAGACCCACCTAAAAGGTTTTATACACAATAAAAAAACAGTTATGACTAACTGTCTTTTTATTGAAGTAAAAGTATTGGACTTGCAAACATTTACTGCTACATACCGCCATCCATTACAATAATTTGACCTGTAATAAAAGAAGAGGTATCTTCTGCTAAAAATAATGCTAACTGTGCCACTTCTTCTGCTTTTCCCAACCGCATCAAAGAAATTTCTTCTAAAAGCATTTCCTTTTCTTCTTTTGTAAAACAGTCATTCATTTCTGTATCAATTACTCCACAGCTAATGGCATTGACACGTATTCCAGAAGGTCCCAGTTCTTTTGCCATTGCTTTTGTAAAAGAATCAATTCCTCCTTTTGCAGCAGAATAAACAGCCTCACAAGACGCCCCCTTTTGTCCCCATATAGAAGAAATATTAATAATATTTCCTTGATGTCTATGAATCATATCAGGCAGTACCAAATGAGTACAATGAAACACGGATTCTAAATTAACAGATAATATTCTTTTCCATTGTTTGGGCGTCATATCTGAAAACAAACCAATATGAGCCATTCCTGCATTATTAATCAAAACATCAATGGTTCCAAAAGCTTTTTTTACTTCTGACAACATCATTTTACAGTTTTGATAATCAGAAACGTCTGCCAACACTGCAATACAATCTATTCCCTTTTTGCTTAGCTCAACTTTTGTTTGCTCCAGAGCCTTTTTATCTTTACTGCCGTTTAGTACAACAGCGTAGCCTTTTTTGCCAAAAGCCTCTGCAATGGCTTTTCCAATTCCTCTAGAAGAGCCTGTAACCAATACAGTACCTTTTTTACTTTTTATCATATTATCTTTCTCCTAATTTTAAGCTAGGATTGGCATTCAAATCTAATCCATCTCGTATTCCCTTTTGATACTCATAATATGCGGCACAACCAATCATAGCCGCATTATCCGTACAAAGAACGGGATCAGGTATACTAAGTGAATAGCCCCTTTTTTCACACTCTTGCTTCATCATTTGACGCAACACACTATTAGATGCTACCCCTCCGGCCAATGCAACTTTTTGTACTTTTTTTTGTTTGACTGCTTTCATAGTTTTTTCTACAAGAACTTCTATTGCCGCCGCCTGAAAACTGGCAGCCACATCTTCCGCAACAATGCTTTCTCCTGTCATATTGGCTTTATTGATATAATTTAACACAGCAGATTTTAAACCGCTAAAGCTAAAATCATAGCTATTTTCTTCTAAAAATACCCTAGGAAAAGAAATGGCGGCAGGATTTCCTTTTTGGGCGGCGGCGTCTATTTTAGGACCTCCGGGATATCCCATGCCAATGGCTCTTGCTACTTTGTCATAGGCCTCTCCTACTGCATCATCTCTTGTTTTGCCTAATATTTCATATTTTCCATAATCACAAACATATACAAGATGGGTGTGCCCTCCTGATACAACAAGCGCTACATAAGGAGGTTCAAATGTAGTATTTTGTATATAATTGGCGCAAATATGACCTTCAATATGGTGTACTCCAATCAAAGGCTTTCCTATGGCAAAAGCCAGTGCTTTTGCTTCTGCCAATCCTACCAAAAGCGCTCCTACCAATCCTGGTCCATAAGTAACAGCGATAGCGGTTATATCTTTCCATGTGATATGGGCTTGTTTTAATGCTTCTAAAATTACCCCATCTATATTTTCAATATGTTTACGGGAAGCAATTTCCGGTACAACCCCTCCATAGATTGTATGCAATGCAATTTGAGAAGAGATCACATTAGAAAGTACATATCTCCCATTTCTTACCACTGCCGCCGCCGTTTCATCACAAGAGCTTTCTATTGCAAGTATAAAAATATCTTTTGTTGGTTCCATGACTTCCTCCGTTTTTTATAAATCCTTTTTAATCACATCTTGTATTTTTTTTCGGTCAAATTTCTTTTTTTCCCCAAATTCTATCGGTAAACTACATTGATATACAAAACGATATAAAAAAAGAAGCATATCTACACCCAGTGCCACAATAGGAAATATAAAAAATAAAAAAGCACTTCCTATCATATATACACTTTCAAACAACAGCATAATAAAACTGCCTACAAAATAATACAAATATGTTTCTGCTTTAATATGAAATTGCTCTAGCAAAGAGTATCCCAAAAAAACAGC
>DVLQ01000007.1 GCA_018715395.1 Candidatus Coprocola pullicola
AGCCTTCTTTGCAAGGCTTATTTGTTGTGCCAAAAAATCCATAATTATTCACATATTTTCAAAGTACATACTTTTACTAACTAAAATTCAATGTTTTTAAAAAACTACTTGATTTTTATATAGTTAGCTCCTTTATCCATTAAACAATACCATAATATAGCCAAAAAAGGAAAAAACATTAAAAAATTGTAAGATTTTTGTAATAATATAACAAATATTTACTGTCATAAAATATACAATGGCAGTTGTACTTTGTCAAACGTTGTATTATAATGAACAGAATGAAATAAAAAAGGGAGGGCTTGTTTTGAAACGATATCAAGCTATCATTACTGTTTTTGCAGCAATGTTACTGATAACAACACCTGTTTTTGCACAAACGCAACCAATCAATACAGAAAATATTACAGCAGAACAAAAACAACAAACAGACATTGCTATACAGGGGGAAACCATTGTAACAAAATCCTCCGCTATATATAATATCAATCCTTACAATCCGGCAACTATACAAGGAGTAGGAGAAGAAGGAAAAATACAGCTTTTGGACAAAGAAGGAACCGTTGAAATACCCCTTAGCCATCCTTTATATAGCTTATCGGAGGCTTATACAGACAAAATCATTTGCAAAGACGGCGTTTGGGGGATTGAAAGAAATGTAGGACTGAAAATTTTTGATGGCTCTGAGGATTGGCAAAGGGTATCAGAAGGCAAATTTTTTAATAAAAATACAACTATATTTGAATGCAGCGCTCCGGAAAAGGTTTTGGTAAGAAATGGACTTAGCACCCATTTTGACGTCCATACCACACAAAGCCAAAAAACAAATATTTATGACGGCATTTCTTTTAGTGAAAACAGAGAAAAAATATATATGCGTACAATGAATGTAAAAAATATGTCTACTATAGAAACATTGTCTGCTTATTTAAAAGCGCAATATGACGCAGGTACACCGGTAAAGTTTTTGTATGCATTGCAACAACCTCAGTTTGAGGTCTTTGAGGAAGGGCTTCAGCAAAAACTCAATGCGGTCAACTGGGATACAGTGGGAGTTTTGGACTCTAATATTAAAATTGTGAAGCGGCAAGAAAAAGTGCTTGATGAAAATTTGTTTACGCAAAAAACGTCAGGAAATGAAATTATGGACAATTTTTTACTGGCAGCAGAAGATATTAAAATCTATGGGGAGCCTGATGAGAAGGGATTTTATGTATTTAATATTGCCTCAGACAGAGATTGTTTTGCAATGTCTATCAAAAATGAAAATGGACATCGTTTTTATGGAGAACTAAGATATGACGATTATGATTTTTTAAGCAATAAGCCTGTAGAATTCTATTTATATCCAAAAGAAAACACACCAAAAGAGGCTTATATAGAAATAAAAATGAATTTATCAAAAATCAAAGCCCCGGCAACAGGCGTTTCCGGTTTTGACAGCAATACAACAGGTATTCAAGATAGATGTATACAAAAAGAAGAATTTGTTTTGCCTCAGTATACTCCTGTGGTAGAAGGGGTGGATTTAGTACAATATCCTAAAAATGCTCTTTTAAATGCTACAGAAGCAAATCGTATTGTGCTTTTGCAAGGACAAGAGAAAAAACAAGTGACGCAATATTCTCTTTTGCAGACAGATTCTCCTGTAGTGCTTGCATTAGATGAGGATACTTCTATAAAGGCGTCCACAGAAATTAGAACTGTGCCAAAAGAAGCCGGCGCCGGATTGGAAAAAACTGTATTATTTTTGGGAGATAGCTTGATTAACGAAAATGCATACACACAGTCTGTGCAGGAATTATTTCAGCAAGACTCTATGAAAGTAAAACTCATTGGCACAAGAGGCACAGAGGAAAATAAACATGAAGGTCGAGGAGGCTGGTCTGCATATGATTATTGCAATGCAACAGAAAAATACGGATTTACCAATCCTTTTTTGAAAGATGGCAAATTTGATTTTGGCTATTATATGCAAAGCAATGAATATGCAGCAGTAGACTATGTTGTAGTTAGTTTGGGAGTAAACGACTTAAATTTAGTGGGACATAACGGACATGATGAAATTATAGGATATTTTAATACCATATTTGAGAGCATCCACCAATATGACCCCAATATCAAAATTATATTAAATACGCCTACAATGCTGTTTTTTACAGAAAAAACAGAGGGAGCAAAAAATACTCGTTTGGAATTTACAAAAACATTGCAACAAGTGTATGGCGATAAAGAATCAGAGGGTATCTATTTATCTGCTATTTCCATGAGCATTGACCCGGCCATGAATTTTAAATGGGTAGAGTCTGTAGACAAATCTCAGCCTATGTCTGTGACAGATACGACCCATCCTAATTTATATGGATATCAAAATATGGCAAAAACAACATACGCCTTTTTAAAATATTTGGCGTATACTACAGAATAAATAAGGAAACATAATATTTTTGATACTTTATTTTTATAAAAATAAGAATAGAAACTATGAACTTTACAGAATGTCCATTTTGGGCATTCTGTATTTTATTATTACTTTAGTACCAAAGGCTGCGGAGCAGCCTTTAACAACCGCCCGCTCTGCGGGTGAGATGAAAGCTTAAGCAAAAAGCATCGTCCTTGTTGTAAAATAATGGTGTTCAAGCCTAAAAATTTTACAGAAGAAAGGACGATGCTTTTATGGCAAACAGTTTAGCACACACAAAATGGGTATGCAAGTATCATATCGTATTTACACCAAAGTATAGAAGAAAAATAATTTATTATGAGTTGAGAGCGGATATTCAAAAAATAATTAAGGATTTATGCAAATGGAAAGGTGTAGAAATGATTGAAGGTCATA
>DVLQ01000070.1 GCA_018715395.1 Candidatus Coprocola pullicola
ATTATTTTACAACAAGGACGATGCTTTTTGCTTAAGCTTTCATCTCACCCGCAGAGCGGGCGGTTGTTAAAGGCTGCTCCGCAGCCTTTGGTACTAAAGTAATAATCAAAACCACTAGTAAACTAGTGGTTAGAACAATGAAGATAGATTATGTGGTTATTCCCTAAAAGGGAAATTTGGCGTCACATTACAATTTCAGAAAGCCACTAAAAGTAGCTATCTGTTTTACCTTATTTCTCCTTGTTATTCGTAAACGGGTCTATGTATTCTTTTCATGATATTTGATCTGCTACATCATCTTCTTTCAACTGTTTTTTTATATATTCTGTTATCACTTTTTCGTTTCGTACTACTATATCTCCCAAAATATCTTATTCGCCAAAAGTTTCTTCTCCCATATCTATATTTCACATTAGCATGCCTATCAAATATCATCAACGCTTGCCCTTGAGAAACCTCATAAACTCTGCTATGCTCAGATATGGTAGTATACCTAACTAGCATATAGATATGGTCTGGACATGCTTGTGCTTCAATGCTCTCAACTTTTTTTATTCCCACAATTTTCTAATGATTTATCTGCTCTTGATTCTTTGTATATTACTCTCCTTTTATATTTTGGTGCAAATACTATATGATATTGGCATCTATATTTTTAATGCGCAATACTTTTTATTTCATTTTTCATGTAAAAACCTCCTAATTTGTTTTAGTAATGTGGTCGCTAAACCTTCATTCTAAAATTATAATTAGGAAATTTTATATTTTATATATGAAAGTATTTTATTCATCCCTAGTAGAACTAGGGATTTTGTTAAGCTAAAGTATTCAAATAATTACACATTGCATCTTTTTTCTGATTTATGTATCTCTTCTATGATTCTTCTTCTTTAATATAATAAAATAATTTTCCCTTTTCATTTCAGCATAAAAATACTTCTATACTCACAGTTTTATCTCTTTTTTCTATAAAATACTCACTTTCCGTTTTGCAGTATTTTCAACAAAAAATAAACTCAATGGCACATTGTATCTTTTTTTTAATTATGAAACCCTCTTATAATTTCTTTTCTTCTTTTTATCAGCAAATCATTTCTTTCTTCTATTTTAGCATAAAAATACTGATATGTTCATTTTATATACCATCGTTTACTTATCATAGAATATTTTTTCATCCAAAACATTACTTTTACTTGAACTTTCATTTTACTTGCAAAATAGACAGTCATTCAAAGCTGTTGCTTTCATGCTGCTATCATAAAAAGGGTATTGTTTCAAAAATACAATACCCTTTTTTATAATTTATTCTACTGTCACGGATTTTGCTAAATTTCTTGGTTTATCTACATCACAGCCTCTTTCTACTGCAATATAATATGCTAGCAGTTGCATGGGCACAACGGTAGAAGACGCGCTAAAAAGCTCATTTGTTTTTGGAATATAAAATACTTCATCAGCTACTTTTTCAATATCATCATTGCCTTCGACTGCCATAGCAATTACCCTTGCTCCCCTTGCCTTTACTTCTTTGATATTACTTACTAACTTTTCAAACAACGCCTCTTGTGTTGCAATGGCTACAACAAGCGTACCATCTTCTATCAGGGATATGGTGCCATGCTTTAGTTCTCCTGCTGCATAGGCTTCACTATGGATATAAGAAATCTCTTTCAATTTTAAAGAACCTTCCATTGCCGCCGCATAATCAATCCCTCTGCCAATGACAAACACATCTTTTGATTGTGCATATTCTTTTGCCAATGTTTTGATTCTTTCTTCCAAAGATAAAAGGCTTTCTACATCTTCTGGCACTTTTTTCAAATCTTGGATATATTTTGCCATTTCTTCTTTTCCGATATGCTCTTTTGCTGCGCCAAAATACAGCGCCAACAAATACATTACAGATAATTGTGTGCTATATCCCTTTGTAGTAGCAACAGCAATTTCCGGACCTGCCCAAGTATAAAGCACATCATCGCTTTCTCTTGCAATGGAACTTCCCACTACATTGACAATAGAAAGCACTCTAACTCCATGTTTTTTGGCTTCTCTCAACGCCGCCAATGTATCGGCAGTTTCTCCGGATTGGCTTACAATAATACACAAATCATTTTTTTGCAAAATAGGATTGCGATATCTAAATTCAGACGCCAAATCCACTTCCACAGGAATTCTGGATACTTTTTCAATGACATATTTTCCTACAATAGATGCGTGCCAAGCACTTCCACAAGCCACAATGTGTATTTTATTTATATTTTTTACATCTTGTTGTGTCAGTGAAATGTGATCTAACTGTATGGCTTGCTCCTTCAACCTTGGAAATATGGTTTTTCGCAAGCCTTCGGGTTGTTCTACAATTTCTTTCATCATAAAATAATCGTAGCCGTCTTTTTCAGCCGCCGAAACATCCCATGTCACATGGAAAACCTCTTTTTTGATTTCTTTTTTATTTAAGTCAAACAAAGTTACACTATTTTGTTTTAATAATACAATTTCATTGTCTTCCAACAAATAATAATCTCTTGTATATTCCAAAAGCGCCGGAATATCAGAAGCAATATAATTTTCTTTTTCTCCCAGACCTACCAGCAAAGGACTGTCTTTTCTTACCGCTACAATCTGGTCAGGATGTTCTGTACAAAGCACGCCCAAAGCATACGCACCTCTTATTTTTCCAATGACTTCTATCATAGTTTCCACCATATCGCCATTGTAACAGTCGTCAAAAAGCTGTGCTATAATTTCTGTATCTGTTTCAGAAACAAATTTTCTGCCTTTTTTTAAAAGCATTTCTTTTAATTCCATATAGTTTTCAATGATACCATTGTGTACTACAGAAATTCTGCCATTTTCACTGCTGTGAGGATGGCTGTTTACATCACTTGGCGCTCCATGTGTTGCCCATCTTGTGTGACCAATTCCTATCTTTCCGGAAAGAGTAATATCTTCTTTTTTTATTTTTTCTTTTAAATCAGTCAATCTGCCTTTTGTTTTTATGGTAAAAATACCATTTTGGTACACTGCAATACCTGCTGAGTCGTATCCTCTGTATTCCAGCTTGCCAAGCCCCTGCAACAATACAGGCGCCGCTTGTTCTAATCCAACATAACCTACAATACCGCACATAATTTTATACCTCCAGTTTTTTTATTTACACGTTGCTTTTGTTTTGTGCAAAAAGTTTCCCCTTTGTTTTGTCAAAAGCCTGCGTCCCTGTGTAAATGGGCGAGAAGTATCCGCCGAATGCTTTCGATACGCTTCTTCCTCGTCAACTACCCTACATTAGTTCTGGCGCTTATTTTTTCTTTCCTCCTTTTTGCAAAACAAAACACTTGTAGGCAGTGTCAGTCTGCTAAGACTGTTTCGTCGATTATTGTACCATACTTTGTCGAATTGGTAAAGTGGCCTCTTAGCCACTTTACACTATTATATTCCTTTGAAAAGTTATCCTATTCCATCAAAATTTCCATAATGAGCTTTGCTCCTTTTATAAAACCATTTTGATAAGCATATATTTCTTTTTTGGTATGATACATCCATTTTTCCCACATCAGTTGTTCAAATTCTTTTTCATGATGTTTTAAATATCTTTTTACAAACGCCTCCTCTTTTTGGATATAAGCTTTATATTCTTTGGATTGCCAATTCATATTTTGTTTTTCCAACTCTTGTTGTCCGATTTTAAAAATAATTTTTTTTCTTTTCATAATGATAACTCCTTTGCAAAAAAATATTACTTTAGTAGTATGTCATTATTATACACTATATATCATAAATTTCAACTAGTTTAAATCATCTTACACTTATTATATAATATTTTTTAAAATGATTCTGTTAACTTAATATGAAATAAAAGTAGAGAAATTTGTGACAAATATATTTTTAATATCCATAATGATCTTTCCCATAACGATAAAGGCAATGAGAAAAACAATGCGGACAGGAAACTGCAAAATCTTTAAAAGTAATTTTTATATTTATGCACAGTAACAGCTCCTTTGTGGTAGAACCGGTATTTTAATTGTACTTTCAATAAGGAACTGTTGTCCATATCATTTTAACGTAACAGAATCTTTAAAATCGAAAGGAGCAAATCAATGGAACCTATTTTAAAAAACAGAAAACGTTTTACTTCTTCCATCAAAAATGAACTGGCTGAAGCTTTCAATCAATTAGCACATGATACACGCATTCCCAAGTCCAGGCTTTTTGATGAAGCTATAGAAGATCTGCTTAAAAAATACCGGCAAAAAAACTTAAAAAAATAATTTTTTATTTTCATAAACTTTCTCATTTGACCATTTGGCTATTTGCCTCTATAATACTTGGTTAAGTAAAAAGAAATACTCAAAAATGAAGGAGCATGAACAACATGGAAGAAAAAATGACTACAAAACTACCTTTAATTCCTTTGAGGGGATTAACCGTATTTCCTGATATGACTACTAGCCTTCCCATTGGTCGTGAAAAATCTTTGGAGGCTTTAGAATATGCTACAAAACACAATACGCCTGTTTTTTTGATTACACAAAAAAACCCCTCTGTGCAAGATCCTCAAAGAGCAGATTTGTATGATATAGGTACTATTGCAAAAGTAAAGCAAGTTTTGAAAATTCCCGGCACATTCAATCATATCATTGTCGAAGGGGAAAAACGGGGAAAATTGATACAATGTTCAGAAGAAGACGCTTTTAATTACGGCGACGTTATAGAAATTGAGCAAGACTTTGAAGGAGAGCTTTCTTCAGAAGAAGAAGCGCTTATGCGTGTTGCCATAGAATGTTTTGGAGAATATACCACTGTCACCAGAAGCAGAAACAGCGCTGAATTGCTTTTAGCCGCTGCCGAAGCTACCGAAGCAAACCAGCCAGGAAAGCTGGCAGACATCATTGCCAGTGTTTTAGAAACAAGCAACGAAAGAAAACAGTCTTTGCTGGAACTGGTGACGCCTATGCAAAGATTACATATGGTGATACAAATTATGAATCATGAAATAGAAATTTTAAACATCAAAAAACAACTGGAAGAGTCTGTAAGAAAAAAAATGGACAAAGCCCAAAGAGAATATTTTTTAAAAGAGGAAATGAAACTCATACAAGAAGAATTGGGCGACAAAGATGGTGTTGGAGCCGACGCAGAAGCATTTCGCCAAAAATTGACACAAAAAAATCCTCCTTTAGAGGTGAAAGAAACTGTAGAAAAAGAAATCAACCGTATGGTCAAAATTCCTGTTACCTCTCCAGAATATAATGTATCCAGAAGTTATATCGAAACCATACTATCTTTGCCATGGACAGAAAAAACAAAAAATAAACTGGATTTAAAAAAAGCCCAAACCATATTAAACCAAGACCATTATGGATTACAAAAAGTAAAAGAAAGAATTATAGAACATTTAGCAGTCAGAAAAATGGCTCCCAAAGGAAACAGCACCATACTGTGCTTGGTAGGACCTCCCGGAGTTGGCAAAACCTCTATTGCAAAATCCATTGCAAGAGCATTAAATTTAAAATATGTCAGAATGTCACTGGGCGGTATCCGAGATGAAGCAGAAATCAGAGGACACAGAAAAACCTATGTAGGCGCTATGCCGGGACGTATCATCACCGGTATGAAACAAGCAGGCGTCATCAACCCTCTTATGCTTTTAGATGAAGTTGATAAACTAAGTAAATCCTTTAACGGCGACCCAGCGGCAGCGCTTTTGGAAGTATTAGACGGAGAACAAAATAACACCTTCCGTGACCACTATATCGAACTGCCTTATGATTTGTCACAAGTATTTTTTATCTGTACTGCCAACAGCATAGATACCATTGCCACTCCTTTGCGTGACAGAATGGAAATTATACAGCTTTCCAGCTACACTGCAATAGAAAAAAAACATATTGCACTAGAACATCTTGTTGAAAAACAAAAAAAACGTCATGGATTAAAACCAGACCAATTGACTCTTTCAGAAGATACAATAGAACAAATCATTGAGCATTATACAAAAGAAGCAGGCGTACGCCAATTGGAGCGCGTAATCGGCTCTCTTTGCAGAAAAGCAGTCAAAGCTATTGTTGCCAAAGAAAAGAAAGCTCTTTGTGTTATGCCGGAGCAACTGGAAGAACTCTTAGGAGCAAAGAAATTCCTTTTTGATACCATTTATGATGCTCCTCAAATCGGTATTGTTCGCGGCTTAGCTTGGACACAGCTTGGAGGCGACACTCTTTCTATAGAAGTCAACACCATGTCCGGCAGCGGAAAACTGGAATTGACCGGAAATATTGGAAAAGTCATGCAAGAATCTGCAAAAGCGGCCATGAGTTATATCCGTTCTCAAAGTCATCGTTTCAATATAGAAGAAACATTTTATAAAGAAAAAGATATTCATATACATATTCCTGAAGGCGCAGTGCCAAAAGACGGTCCTTCTGCCGGTATTACAATGGCAATGGCAATGCTTTCTGCTCTGACAGGGGCAAAAATACGAAACGATGTGGCTATGACAGGTGAAATTACACTCAGAGGCAGAGTACTTCCCATTGGCGGTTTAAAAGAAAAAGTACTGGCGGGAAAAAAAGCCGGTATTACAAAAATCATACTGCCAAAAGAAAATGAAAAGGATTTAAAAGAATTAGAGGAGCAAATACGGGAAAACATAACATTTATACTGGCACAAACAATGGAAGATGTCATACCACAAGCAGTCGCGGAAGGAGAAAAAATATGGAAGTAAAAAAATCCTCTTTGGAGGCAGTAGGCGTCAAATTTGAACAGTATCCTATAGACGGCAAACCAGAAATTGCATTTGCCGGTAAGTCCAATGTAGGCAAGTCCACTTTAATCAACGCTATACTCAACCGAAAAGCATTGGCAAGAACCAGCTCTCAACCGGGAAAAACAAGAACCATCAATTTTTATAATGTCAATGATGCGCTCTATATTGTAGATTTGCCTGGATACGGCTATGCTAAGGCTCCCAAAACAGAAATTGAAAAATGGGGAAAAATGATTGAAACTTATTTGCAAAAAAGACAGACATTATGTGGTATTATTCTTTTGATAGACATTCGTCATCAACCCGGCAAAAACGATATTATGATGTATGATTGGCTCAAGCATTATGGATACGATATTATCATTGCCGCTACTAAAGCTGATAAATTAAACAAAAGCCAAATACCAAAACATCTTTCTGTCATCAAAAATACCCTTTCTCTAGCTCCGGAGGATAAATTGATTGCTTTTTCCGGCACTGCAAAAACAGGTATAACAGAACTTTGGACAGAAATAGAAAGACTTTTGCAGTAAAAACAGACAAACAAAAAAGGAAAACGTATATAAAAAAAAGTATATTATTTAAAAAACAGCGTATCTTCTTTTTTTCAAAAAGGCAACTATACTGGAGTGTTTTTTATGCAAAATCGTATCTGCTTATCTACAACCGATAAAAAAATAGGCGGCGTTTGTGGCGGCATTGCTCAATTTTTTGGTTTTGAGCCTTCTCTTGTCAGAATCATTTTTGTGCTTTTGGTACTGCTTTTAAAGATTTATCCTATTATCATCTATTTAGTACTTTGGGCAATTCTTCCAACAGAATAAATATTTTTGGAAACAAGTTCCTACATAAAATATTTTTATGGTGTCATACTAGTGGTGTAACACAAATAAAAATTGTATTTGAAGGAGGACATATTTTATGTCAGGAACAAATAACTCATCTAGCAACAAAATTAATGTGCCAGAAGCAAGAGCAGCTTTAGAGCAATATAAGTTTGAAATAGCAAATGAAATTGGCGTACCTTTAAAAAAAGGTTACAATGGTGATTTGACTTCTGCACAAAATGGCTATGTAGGCGGCTATATGGTCAAAAAAATGATTGAAGCACAAGAAAAAGCTATGGCAAACAAAACACAAAGCTAAAAAAAGCTTTTGGCTTACAAATGAGTAAGCTTTCTGGATGACAAAAATGGAAGAAGGTTTCTTTTTTAAAATAAAAAAGGAGCCTTTTTTCTTTTTTTACAATCTGAACTGCGCTTAAAAGATGTGGTTTTCTCTAGCCCTATCAGAACATATAAAACAGCCAGCATCTAAATGATGCTAGCTTTCACTTTATTCAAGCCTTGATGATAGAATTATATGCTACTTTTAAAAGAGTCTTCCTATTTCCTTATATTTCACTTATCTTCTATTTGCTCCTGCTTTTGTTGTTCTTTTATGTATTTCTATATTGTTGCTGATTCAGAATAACTGTACTTACATAGTAATTACCCAGAAATTTCTATTTCCAAATTTACATTTTAAATTTGCGTGTCAGTTGCATAGCATCATGGCGCTCTTTGCTTTCAAATACCTCATAAACCATGATATACTCGTTTTTGGTGGTATCTCTATACATGTTTCTACATCCTATACCCTTCTATGATTTTGTTTTCCATTTTCACAAATCTTTTATTATTTTTTGGATATCTTTACTACATTTATAATAAATGATTTTTTTCTGAAAACCATATGATACTTGCATATCTATTTTGTATTTGCTAATCTTTCCTCTTATTGGCAGAGCAGTCTTTCTCACTTAAAGTCAGAATATAAAAAAAGCAGGAATTTCCCCTGCTTTTTTTATATTCTCCAATATTTTATTCTGGCTTTGGAGCGCCTACTGGACAGACACCAGCGCAAGAACCACAATCGATACATTCTGCTTCTTTGATAGCAACAACACCGCCATCTTCATAAATGCAGTTTGTTGGACATTCGCTTACACAAGCGCCGCAACCGATACATTCAGAACCAATTTTATGAGCCATTGGAATACACCTCCTATCGAAATGATACAATGCTATTTTATATCAAAAAATTGTAATAAGCAAGTAATTTTTTAATTTTATACATAAAAATTATGAAAAATTTTTTATTATTTATACCATTCTTTTTTTCCAAAAATATACTTTTTTTATTTTCATAACTTATGTTTGTAAATCCTTTTTTGCAAAAAAATACGCCAAACATTTCCAAAACAGCACTAATCATTTTATGAAAAAAGCCGATATTATAATATAGAACAATATTTGTTCTAAGTATCATTATATTTATTAGGAAAGGAGATGAATGATATGCAAGGAATTAAAAATTATTATAGTTATTACAACAGTCTAAACAGTATTAACAACACCTATCTAAACTATACCAACCCAATGAACCAGCTCAAATTACAGCAGGCATTGGAAAAACTGGAACAAAGACAAACCAACACCGACAAAAATACTGCAACAGGCTCTTTGAACACCAGCGCTTCTACTTTTGTAAGAAATTATAATAGTTCTATGGCAGATTTGATGTCTGCCGCAAACTCTCTGCGTGATGTAAATGCTTCCGGGATTAGTCGTGAATTAACTGTAAACAGTTCTGACACAGATGTATTGACTGCCACCAAAAACTACACATTACGCAAAGAAGAATCCTTTACTGTTTCTGTAGACCAATTGGCTATGGCACAGCAAAATGTTTCACAAGCTGTAAGCAGTAATGCTCCTGCTACGGAAGACGCGGCTATTTCCATCACAACAGCTAAAGGAACTGCAAATATTAATGTAAGCGCAGTCAAAGACAATGGCGTACAAAAAACAAATCATCAAATGCTTAACGATGTAGCAAAACAAATCAATCGTCAAAACATTGGTGTACGCGCTTCTGTAGAAACTACCGAAGACGGACAAAGCGTATTAAAATTGACAGCAAAAGAAACAGGTACTGATTATTCTTTTTCTGTTACAGGAGACTTTGCCAAAAACATAGGCATAGACTCTGTTAGTACCCAAGCCCAAAATGCAGAATATTCTGTTACAGACCAAACAGGCATAAAACGTGATTTTATATCAAATTCCAATGAAGTCAGCCTAGACTATGGCAAAGCAACCATGTCACTGCAAAAAACAGGTCAAGCAACGGTATCTATTGGCGTTGACAATGAAAAAATGGCTGACGCCGTTGAAAATCTTGTTGACAAATACAACAAAGCACTTTCTGTTGTTTCTTCCAATACAGACAAAGGCATTGGCGTAAAAAATCAATTATCCTCTATGCTTAGCGGTCCTGCTCCGGAAAAATCTTTAAATCTGATTGGTATTACTAAAAATGCAGATGGTACACTGTCTGTAAATAGAGACACATTACTTCAGAAATTGCAGGAGGACCCGGAGCTTACAAAAGATATCATCAGTGGCAACAATGGTTTTGCTCAAGGCGCTTTTCGTGAGGCACAAAGCGCTCTTTCTCGTCCTGCAAACGCTTTGCTTAGCACAGAATTGGAAAACATGCACCAAGAAGCCAGCACAAGCACATTAAACTTGATGCATCGTTTTGCTTCTTCGGGAGCTTACAATCTTACTAATTTTTATAGCGCAGGTCTTTTGATAAATATGTTGGTATAAAAACATTTGAGGGGCACTTTCTGTGTCCCTTCATTTTTTGTATTTTTTCTGTTCTCAAATAAAAAACATATTACATTTTTTGTGCAGTCAATATGCCCTCTCCCATAGTATATTCTCTTTTTTCTTCTGTTTGCATTGAATCTTTTTCTGATTGAGAAAACATTTCTTCCAACACCTGTGCTATCGTCTGCACTGATTTTACCTCAATGCCCATCTCCGAAAAACGTTGCTGCCAATTATCAGCCGGTATCAGCACTTTTTTTGCTCCTGCCTCTTTTGCTCCTTCAATTTTTGCACTAACGCCGCCTACAGGGAGTACCTCCCCATAGATACTGATTTCTCCGGTCATGGCTATTTTATTGTCGCATTTTTTTTCAAACAATGCAGAATATACTGCGCAAAATATGGCAATGCCGGCCGATGGCCCGTCTACAGGCATACCTCCGGGAAAATTGATGTGTATGTCGTAGCAGTTCATACAAAGACCTGTTATCTGTTGCAATAGAGTCAATACATTTTCTACAGAAGCCCTTGCGTTGCTTTTTCTTTTGCTTTCTCCTTGTCTGCTTTTGAGCGCCTCTTCCTCCACAATGCCTGTAATAGTCAGGCGTCCCTTTCCTTGCTCTGCTTTTTTAACATAAGCTTCCAAAGGCAAAAGCATACCTCTTTCTCCTCCTCCACAAACGGCTAAACCATTTACAACGCCGATTTTTTGCTTTTTTGGTATTGTTTTGATAGGCAAAGGCTGATACCTGCCTACTTCTAATACCCACTCCAAATCTTTTTCTGTCATATAGTGTCGTCCCTCCAAAACTGCTGTGGAAAGCGCTGTTTGAACAATATTTACTGTTTCTCTGCCATTGGAAGCGTATTTTGCAATTTTTTTGCAAAGTGTGGGAGCTTTTGCAAAACCTGCATTGGCAATGGTGTTTTCTGCAATTTTTATCACAGAATTCTCTTTTAATCCCTCAAAATATACTTCCATGCATCGAGATCGCAATGCAGGTGGTATTTCCTCGGGGCTTCTTGTGGTAGCTCCCACAAGACGAAAATCTGCCGGAAGACCATTGCGAAAAACATCATGAATATAAGCCGGTATATTTCTATTGGTTTCACTGTAATAAGCGCTTTGAAATTTTACAATTCTATCCTCTAATACCTTTAGCAGTTTATTCATCTGCATAGTATGCAGTTCTCCAATTTCATCAATAAATAAAATCCCTCCATGGGCTTCTGATACAGCTCCCGGTTTTGGCTGAGGAATTCCGGCTGCACCGAAAGCCCCCGCCCCTTGATAAATAGGGTCGTGAACAGACCCCATAAGAGGATCTGCAATGCTTCTTTCATCAAATCGCAGTGTTGTAGCGTCAATTTCTATAAATTTGGCTTTTTCTCCAAATGGAGAAATAGGATTCTTTTTTGCTTCCTCCAATATCAATCGAGCGGCGGCTGTTTTGCCCACACCCGGAGGACCATAAATCAAGACATGTTGAGGATTGGGGCTGCAAAGGGCTGTTCTTAGAGCCTTAATGCCCTGTTCTTGTCCTATCACATCAGAAAGGGTTTTGGGACGCAGTTGTTCTGACAAGGGTGTTGTTAAATGGATGGCTCTCATTTTTTTAAGTTGTTCCTGCTCTTTACGAAATTCCAGTTGATTTTGGCTTTTGATGGGTCCTTTTCCTCTCAATGTCCTGTAAAAATAAATGGCTGCAATAGAAGAAAAAACAATCTGTACAAGGGTTAATGCTAAAAAAAGTTGGTTCATTTTGATTCCACTCCTTCATTATGATTGCATCTCTTTGCTGTTTATCTGTAAAAAAACACAGAGATCACAAAGAAAAAAATTATGTTTTTAGGCTCCTCTTGTATTTTTTACCATTACCGCAATTTTATACAGGCTTTCAATATTTTTTTGGTATCTATTTTAATACAAATGTAGTCATGACTAAAATTATTTTTTGTTA
>DVLQ01000071.1 GCA_018715395.1 Candidatus Coprocola pullicola
TAACCGCTCCAAAGTATTGTTGCATATACCAATTCATTTATTTTTTCTGAAGATGCTTCTTCTGCGGCAAATTCTATGGCACATTTTTGCAATTCTCGTAAAAATTTCATAAACATCTCTGTTTCACTCATACCTTGTCCCGGCTCTATGATAGACACTCTGCCTCCACAGTTGCACATCGTCCAGCTATTTTCCAATACCCCCTCATGTTTGGCTGCAAAAACATCGTCTTTGATTGACTGCCAAGGAATGGTAATGGTATAAATACAGGGGGGAGGAGGACTGGAACGGTAACAATTTCCAAAACTTCCAATGCACTGCTGACCTAAATTTACATCAGAACAATTTGCCATCAATTTTCCTGCAATTTTAATATGTCTGTGCTTTGGTACTTTTAATGTTGCAGTCGAAGTTCCCAATGTACAACATAATATCGCTCCATCTACAACATACAATTTTCCCATACTATTCCCCTCTTTCCTTTTCCAGCAAAACAGCGTCAAAGCCTACAATATTTTCCCTCAGCAATTTCTCTACTACTTCCAAATCCGCTACAATATGTCTTTGCGCTATTGCCTTTATCTGAAAAACTTTTTCATATCCAATTTTTTTATCATTCAAATATATTTTTTGTATTACATTATTTTGATACACCGTACTGCTGCCCAAACAATCTATTTTTATTGTTTTTATGCAATAAAATACATCTGACAATCCTGCCTTGATATCGGCTAATATAACGGGTCGGCTTATGATTGCTTTTTGATACATGTCAAATATTTTCTTCATTTCTTTGGAAACAACGCACACGCCACAATCTAAAAAAGGTAAATATGCCATTTCTTCCGTATTTTCTAAGGGAATAAATATGGGGTCTTGTTTTTTCCATATTTCTTTTCTGTCAAAAAAATCAAATGTTATATTTACATATTTTTTGATTCCTTCATGTTGCTTGATTAAAAAGTACTCCATAAAATACCTCTCTTAATTGTCTTGACTGTTCACTGATTGTATATATTTGATTAAATTCTCCTCTGTATTCTCCCACAAAAATATGTACTTCTTCTTGTTTTATCATATTTTTTAAATCCTGTTCATCTAAAGAAATTTCAAAAGCATATTTTAATAATGCTTCCTGTATTTTTTCATAAAATCGTCTTTCTTCTAATAAAATTCTTTCTACATCCATTTGTGTTATTTTTCCCATAAAACGCGCGCTTTTTTTTAACAATATTTCATATAACTCATTTAAAGCATTTTCCAGCCATACAACAGAAAATGTCATCTCATAAATACAATCTCCAAAGTACCATTCAACAGGCAAAGCTTCCATTAAAATCTGTACTTTTCTTTGTTTTATACCTGACATTAAAAAAGAAAACTGTATATAATTGACAGGTAGTTGTTCTTTTTTTTGCTGTTTATCAACAATTCCTTTATAAAATATTCTAATATGTTTTAATATATCTTCTATTATAGAAACAAAATCTGTATCAATTTGTTTTAATATTCTTTTTTGGCATAAACTACATTCTGTTTTTACATCCGTTTCCATATAAATTTTTAATGCTTGCTCTTTTGTCATATAGATTCCTGCCTTGATTTATTATAATTTTGCACCATTGTATTGATATAATTTTGTGCCGCTCTTTTTTTTGCCGTATCTGAGCCTGCCTTGACAACAATACTGCCTATAGCTGCTATGCCTTGGGCTTTTATAGTTTGTGTAACATTTGTTTTACTGTTTGCCTGTGAAGATTTTGCACCTGTTAATATCATACAAGCCACCTCTATTCATTTAAATAAATATCATTTGCTTTTGCTTTTATATTTGACGGTTCTAGTATCATACTGGAGCCGCCTGACTCCAATTTAATTTCCGTTTCAGCTTGCATATAAATTTTTTCTTTACTTGTCATAGATATATTTTGCTTTCCATTGATAGAAACATCATTGTTTGTAATAATAGAAATGCCTGCTGTGTCACTTAAAGTAACATAAGTACCATTATTGCATAATATTGTTACAACTCCATTTCTATCGTCTAAAATAATCATTTTCCCTTGCTCTGTTACAAGCATTTTGACTTTTTCATCTCCCGCCAATGTTTCAAAATCTACAGGTTGATTTGTGGCATTGGCTGTTTGTTCTCCGGCACTGCTCTGTGCTGCTGCCGCTCTTTCTCTGGCAAAGCCTGCTGATGGCGTTTGTTTAACAGAATTGATTACAATGCCATCTTCTTCACGGTTGGTGGGAAAATAAGTATTTACATAATCCCCCACCTCTGGCATACAATACCATGTAGAATATAATGTAGCGTAAGTAAACCAATATGGTACTGGCGGCACTTCTTGGTCAATATCTAAATGTACTCTTAATTGATTTTTTGCCACTTCCAATACCTTTCCTTTTAAAGACAACCCTACAATATTGTGATTAAATAGATTCGGCTGATAAAAACTGTCTTTTGAGGAAATTGTATATATGTGGGATAATATGTGGTCTTTTACCAATATATCCACAGCATATATTTGTAAAAGCACATCACGAAATTCAACTGTATCTCCTATTTCAAAAGAGCTCTTGTCTTCTTTTGTAATCATCTCATAAAAAAGTGTATCTGTTTGCAGATAATCGGGTTGATAATTTTGAGAAATGGTTCTATGCTTTTCAATATTTTTAATAGCTTTATAATTATAATTTTTAAATTCTGCCACTTTTTCATAAAAAGAAATGCCAAATTTAATTCTTGGCACTTCTTTTTTATCATCTACAACCAAAGGCATATGAAACCGACTGGCCATTCTTTTTAAAAATTCCCAGTCTGTTTCTCTATACTGCAGCGTAAAGCAGTTTAAAGAAAAATCTTCCTCCAATGCATTCATAAAATCTCCATTGTATTGACAATCTCTCACAATAATATTTAATAACTGCTCATATGTCATATCAACATTTTGAAAAGACCTATTTTTATATTGAATATCCATTAAATAAGAATAAGATATCGCCTCTAAGTCAATATAATAAACTGCATTTTGAGCAATTCCTTCTGTTTTTGTCTGTATATTTGTTATGATTCCTACAAACAATAAAAGTTCCTCTTTTTCTTCTGTTTTATAAGTAAAGCTTATTTTTGTTTTTGTATTGGTATGTAGTGTAAAATAATCAAAATGGTCTTTGCTGACAATGGCTGACATGGTAGCTTTTGTATGTTCATTCAATCTTTTTTTGATGACAACATCAGGGTTTTCAATCATAAATTTTTGTTCATTATAAGTTATCCAAAATTCAGGTATCTCTTTGTGAACCATATCTATTTCCCTCCTGTCTGATAGATTTAAATTGTTTTTCTTTTTCGTTTATAGCGTAATTCTATTTCTGTCACATGATCTTCAAATACGATATACAGCTTGTCCTCATATTGCAGCACTTCTTTTTTGCCTTTTGGGATATCCTTTCCTCTTAGGCTGACAATACAATCTGTATCATGATAAAAAAGCACTGTGCCGTTTTTTCCAGCTCCAAAATGAATTTTATGAGCTTCCGGCAATTTTTCTGTAACATCTAGTATATGAAACAGTTCTGCCAATGTAATGCTTTTTTTATTATCAATATAAGAGGCATTCCAATTTAATACAGGGATTTCATTACCACTTAATGTATTTAAAAAATATCCTTCAAACCTTGCATTGGAAAAAATACTGCCGCCCGAAAACAAAGGCGGTTGCGGCTCTTTTGGTTGTTCCTGTTTTTGCTTGGGATGTTTTTTAATCACTACAATATAAATGCAGAGCAATATGGCAAAAAGAAGTAGTATCCCTATCACTACATTTTTGTAATATATCCAAAATGGCATGGCATTGATTGTGAGTGTTTTTGTTAAAATACCTCCTCTTGCATCTGAAACATACAATTCTATTTCTTCTGTTATTTCTTTTTCTGCTTTTATCAAAAGTAAATTTTTATCTATTTCTGCCTGAAAATTATCCTCTTTTTTTCCAATTTGATATACCAATCCATCTCCGTCGTCATCTCTAAAATATTCATTCAAATCTATTTCTTGTATGGTATCTTTTTTTAAGAGATTGATTGCTTTATTGTCTATAGCATAGGGGTTTGTGTTGCCTAATTCTACTTCATACACAGGCGTTTTTCTTTGATATAAACCACTTGTTACCGTTGCTTCAAAACGGTATGTTTTGGGAGTTCGGTTTTCAAAAGAAGTCATAAGAGCAGTTTTGGCATTTCCCATTGTAATTTTTTGAGTTTCTCCCGTTTCCACATCAGTAACAACCAATTGAGCTGTCATATTTTCATACAACTTTTTATTTGTAATTTCCTTTTGAGTGCCTTTTTCATATAATTTTACATTGATAGGCAAGTAGAGTAATGTGTTTTTTGAAAACGCTTCTATTTTTGGCAATACTGTAATATGATGTATGGTTTCTATTACAACAGTATCTTTTTGGGGCATTTGAAACTGTATTTTGACTGTATCCTGAGAAGGTTCTTTTATTTGAATCACAGCATAATTTTGTGAATATACAATAGCGCTGTTTTTACAGTCTGTGGTAATATTTTGTATTCCATTTTGTGTATGTATTACAATGGCAGACTCATCAGCAAATCCATTTATCATTTGTATTTGTTTTTCATAAACGCCACTGCCTGTAAAAGTGTCTATCATATTGACGTTATTTTCTGTTGCTTTGGTATATATGGCTTGAAACAAATCTGGCAGTTGACTTGCCTGTTGCAACAAATAACAGGCTCCATTTGTCTGAGATGCTATTTTTTCTAAATAAGCTGTATCCAAACTGCCTGTTCTGCTTAATCCTACTGTAAAAATACGAGTATTGTTTTTATTGGCTTTTTCATATGCAACATTTTCATCTTCATAAGAATTCTGTAATGTTCTGCCTGTTTTTGTTGCATTTAAGTCTGTTTGACCATCGGAAAAAAGTATAATGATATTTTGTTCCTGTTCACCTTGAGGCAAAAGGTCGACTGCTTCATTTAATGCCAGACCGATATCTGTATTTCCCTTTCTCACCATACTTTGTACCTTTTGTTGTATATTTTTTACAGCCCCAGCATCTTTAACAGATGCCAAAGGTACACTTTCCAATATCGTATCATCATAAAGCACAAGTCCTATTTTGGTATCTGAAAATGTGGTATTTGTAAATAATTTAATCATTTCTCCGGTTAAGTTATTTTTATCATTAAAATTCATAGAATTGCTACAGTCTACCACAAACACAATATTAATATTTTTTTGTTCCAATGTATCTGCACCAAAAACAGGTGTAAAACATAACATCATACTAATACAAAAAAACAATAGTAAAACCATTTTTTTAACAGAATTTCTTTTCTTTTTTATCATGCTTTATTGCTCCTTTTCTATTGCATTGTTACCCTCCAATATTTTATGGGTTTGATTTGGATATGTTATTTTTATCAAATTTTGTTTTTTATCATAAAAAAAATTTGTTTTCTGCCCCTTTTGTTCTATTTGTGTAATCTGATTCAAACAATCATAACGATAAGACGCCAATGTTTGATTGGTATGGATATCATTTATTTTGATTATCCTTCCTTTCAAATCTTTTTCAAAAACAATTCCTTCTTTTGCCTTTCTTTGTTGTTTTTTATGTTGAGAAAATACAGAAAACGAATTTTGAAACTTTTGTTGTATAAACCATTGTTCTTTGTTGGGTATCAAATTTCCATCTCTATCATATTCTATTTTGAAACTTTTTTGATTGGGCAGTTGTATTTGTATTAAATTTCCATTATAATCATATTGAAAACAAATTTCTTGGCTTTGGACTATACCTGTTTCATATATTACAATTTTGGAAACCAATCCTCTGTTGTTATATTCATAGCAATACATTCTTTCCTTATTTTCTGCTATCAATTCTATAATTTTATGTAATCTATCTTTTTGTATATATCGAAAAATCTTTTCTTTTTCATTTCCTACAAAATTGCCTCTTTTATCATAAAAATACTCTTTTTTATAGTATTTTTCTGGTATTTCTTCTGCTTGCACATATTCTAAACCTATCTTTTTTTCTATTAAGTTGAGACATTTATCATATTGATAAGTACAATAAATATATTTTATGTCTTCTTGTTGTATAGCAGGAGTCCATTTTGCAATTATTTTTCCACAGGCATTATATTTTTTTATAGAGGGATACAATTTTTTTGATGTTACTATTTCTCGTTTTTTATGAATCTTTTTTTCAGGAGAGACAATATAAGACAAAATACCTTTTTTATCATAAAAATACCGATATTTATAAATAGGTTTTAAAGTATCCTTTCCCTCCATATTTTCTTGAGGCAATATGATTTCTTTTTGCTTTCCACTTAAATCATACAATCTAAAATCATAACTTCCATCAGCATATATGGTTTGTATTTTCAAATCCATATAATTATATTTATATTCTTCTATTTCTTTTCCTTGTATTTTTCGTACCAATCGATTCACTTCATCATATTCATATTTTACTTGAAATCCATTAGAATATATTATTTTTTCCGGAAAGATACTTTGTTCATTTTTATATTCATAACAAACACTATTTTGATTGGGAAATGTCTTTTGCCTTAGCCGTCCCAACATATCATACTGGTAAAACACAGTAGCAGAAAGATTTTTGTCCAAATATTTCTTGATTTCTGAAACACTGCCTTGTTTTGTATAATACAAAATTTCCTGATACCCTGTAGAAACAGACCATTTTGACAATTGATTACTTGCATTATATTGATAACAAATGATATTTCCATTGGCTAAAGCTTTTTGAACTATCCTGCCAAAAGCATCATATGTATACCGACTTTCTTTTTCATGTATATTTTTTCTGGACACAATATTGCCAACATTGTCATAACCATACATCACCTTGCCGATAGTGCTATCTTCTATTTCTTCTACAAAACCTTGTTTGTTATAACTATAAATAATTTCTTTTTTTTCTCCAGATAATATTGTTTTCCTTTCCCTTTGATGATAGGTCACTTCCAACCAGCCATCTTTTCTATCATAAAATCTTTGTGGTTTATAATAACGGTTATATTCTGTTTGAAACAATATCTCTCCATAAGCATTTTCAATACTACATAAACGTCCTGTTTGACTCTCATACTGATACTTTTTCTTTCCTCCATTGGGATAAAGTACAGACGTCAAATATTCTCCTTCATATTCATATTTTATTTTTCGTCCTATATTATCTGTAATCTCTGCTACTTTATTATCTTTGTATTGAAAAAAAAGCTGTTGTCCAAATGTAGATGTGATTTTTTCTATCCATCTAAAACCATTGATATACCAAAACAATATACCATTTCCATAATTATCTCCTATTTTTTTTAAACGACCGTCAAAATTAAAGGTATAAAGTAAGTTACCTTTTCTCCAAATAATCTCTTGTTTTTTTTCATCTACTGTATCAATTTTATGCAAAGAATTTTTATTTTTTGGATAAAAATATTTCCCTTCTTTATAAAATTCTTCCTTTTGTCCATTGATATGGCAAATGGTTATGGTTTGTGTGTCATAGATACAATGAATTTGGTATTCCAAATACCAATGCCTTCCAAAAATATTATTATCATTCGATATTTCCCCATAATAAAATCGTTCTATACCAAAAACAGAGGGTTTGCAAAATAACTTCATATCTCTTTGTTTTTTATAAATCTTTCCTGATACCACATCAAATAAACAGCCATAAACAGGTACGCAACACTGTTTTTGTATGAAAAATTGTTTTTGCTTTTCTTGTTTTGGTATCCCCTTCAACGGCTGAAAAATATATGGTTTTGTTTTATTGATGCAACAAGCGGTTTCATAAGCGTCATAAAATGCTTTTTCTTGCTTTGTAAGATTAGAGAAGCTTTTGTCCATAAATTGCTCCGGCGTTGGAAATGTATTAAAAATATTCTCATTTTTCATATGTCTATCAACTCCTTTTTGGAATTAATCCATTATAATTTTAGAGTTTATCATTGTTTTTTTATGTACCAATTTACTTTTCTTTTTGATTTGTTCTAAAATTTTTACAAGACTTTTATGTATCTCAACATTGGACATTTCTTTTACAAATGTACCCGTTTTATAAGCAATATATTGTTGTATTACACATCGTTCTATTCTTTGACTATTCAAACATAATAAACAAAATGAAAAATCCCTTTCATCTTCCACTTGATAAGTAAGTACCTCTTTTGCAAAATATTGCAATATCATTTTGTTTAAGGTATGCTCTTTTTGACCGGCATATTTTACATGAACAATATTAATGGTATTGTATTCTGTTGTAAAATCATACAAATCTTGGTATTCACTGCGTAAATAAGCCCCTTTTTTTAATCGAAATCTGCCCAATTCTATTTGATTTGGCAATAATTGCATTTCTTCATCTATTTTAATGTCTATGTAGGCAATTCTATAATCTTGGTCTTGTGTTTCATCATGAAAACATAGTTTTAACATCACATCTTTTTCCGTTTCTTCATAATATAATAAAACAGGTTCAGACACTAAATACAAACTACCACAATATTTTATGATACCTTTTGAAACTGTAATCACTTCTTTTTCTACCTTTGGAACAAGACCGCAAACAATGCCATCTGACATTTCTTCATAAAAAACATCTAACACATCTCTTGGAAAATCTCTCAAATTTTCAAGCATATTAATTTTTAATATTCTATCCCTTTTAAAAAATGGATATTTGATTTCCTGCACAATCGTCCCTCCTGTTTATTTTGTTCCATCAAAAAAACTGCTTTCCCATTCATCGCTTTCAAAAGGAAAATATTTCTTTTCTCCAATGAAAAGCTGTCCTTGTTTTCTGGCAATTGGCAACGCATAAAATCCCCATTTATCACCGTAAGAAAATGTAAAAATTTTCATCTCATTATCCAAAATATTATCAATATCATCTTGCAATATCTTTTGGGCATATTCTGCACTGGTCTGTTCATAAGTCGTTTGTTGAAATTGTTGATGATTGATTGTTAATTTATAAGTATGCATCAACACATCTTCCTGATTTTTTAACAAAAAATCTACTGTTTCTGTTTCAATATTTTTAGATACAAAACCATATGTTTTTGTAATCTTCTCAAATCCGGACATCATTACCACTTCTGTACCATTGTATGTAAAAGCTGTTAATTGGTATGGTGTGATTGGCACTTCATCTGTTAATACAGGGGCAATCAAACCAATTTTTTTAGCATTTTCATACGCAATTGCTCCTTCTACACAGCTTAATTTATAATGCTGCGCTGTTTTTTGGCTGCGAGCAGTTTGAATCATTTTTCCAGGAATATATTCCTTCATAGCCTCTCGAAACAAATCAATTCTAGTGGTCTGACCTGTCAGTTTTATAAAGCTATAGTCCTGCAATAAATTTTGTTCATATAAAGGCTCTACAAATTTTTTAACAATACTATAAATATCTCCTTTTAATAATAAATCAATTTCTTCTTTATTTATCACAATTTCAGGTAAATCTGTAATTAATTGCAATATATTATTTTTTAAAACCACATTCAATTTCCATGTTTGCTCTGCTATGATTTTCGTATCTTTCCAATTTTTTTTAATACCTTGTTGATGAAACACAGTACGAGTAATTCCGGTATTTTCATAAAATGCTAATTTTATACTTTCTGCTAAATTCCATAAAAAATAAAAATTACTTCTTACTTTATTATAGCTTTCTGTATCTAATTGTTTATATGCAGCAAATTGTGTTGGAATGATACTTTCCGATTCTATATATTTTTGTTCCAATTCTTTATACAAAGCATCTTTTCCAAATTCATCTACAAAGCCATAAACCTCAGCCATATCCATCTGAAAAATATCATAAGCATTAAGCACTTTCTGTTTTCGATAATATGCTGAAAATAATATTTTTAAATATTGCATAATACGATATGTAATATTGTTACCTCCAAAATGAATATCCCCATTAGCATAAATTGTCTTTAAATCTAACTGATATACAATTTTATTATCCTCTATTGTATAACTACAGCTTGTCAGATCTGTTGTACCTCCTCCGCAGTCAACAACCAGCGCTTTATATTGTTCTCCTTCATAAAAGTTTTTATTTTCAATTTGGCTGGCAATGCTGTTATACAATACTGCCACTCCTTCATCTAATGCCGTTGTATTTAATATATGATATTTATCTGCCAACACCTCTTCATACATAGAAAGAAACTGCTGTTTTTGACGAATGGGACTTGTGATATGTAGTCTTTTATATTTACATTTATGTCTTTGTTCTGCCATTTTGATAATATAATAAAAATATTGTTTCAAAATTTCTTTTCTTGCTACAAAAGCTATATTTCCTTTTTCATCATAAATTTCTTCTATTTTTTCATAGTTATTAATCCATTTTTTCATTTCATAAAATATGCTTGCTCTGCTTGCATAGCTGTTTCGAAAAGCTGTATCCATGGCGTCATATCCATAACGATAAACAATGTTTTCTGTATCAGAACAATCTTTGACACTGATTACAGTAGGGACTGTTTGTGCATATATTTTTTTTCCTGCCTCATCTGTTGTTTCAAATTTTACTTTATCTATAGAACCAAAGCATATTCCTCTTTTTTCCAATTCTTTTTTTGTATGTTCCGGATATTGTCGTTCATCCATATAAGCCCCTAATGCTGTGTTGCTTGTACCAAAATCTATCACCAAAGTTGTGCTGATTTGTTTTGTACGGCTTATTAAAAGTTCTGCGATTGTTTTTGTATAGCAGTTATATTGTATAGGCTGTAATTTTGACAAACCGTAATAATAACGATAAAAAGATCTTGAAGTTGTTTCCTCTAAAAAACCCAGGCTATAATTTTTATAAATAGCTTCTTGCAAATCCGCTTTCATCATTCTATGGTTATTGATTAAAATTTTTTTATTTTCTTCCTCTACCATATTCCAAATACCACAGACATTTTTTTGCTCATCCAGTAATATAACATTTCCGCCATATTTTTTATCTGCCATAACAATATATTGATCATCCAATGTAATATCATTATCCAAATAAGCCGCTATTTGCACAGGAATTTTAAACTGCTTTTCTGCACTAATACAATTTAAATGCTTTTTTAACTTATGAAACACCTCTCTATTCCAATCATCGGAATAAAAATCAATATATTCAAACTGCTCCTGTCCTCTATATTTTAATATCGTATCAATCATATATTGCCTATCTAGCTTATAAGCAACGCCTATCACAATCTTTTCTATTTTACAAATATCTCTTAGTTGAAGTGTTGTCAGCCGTTGTAGCTCCTCTCGGCTGTAGAGAGCATGCACTTGCTTTTCTCCTGCATGTAATTGGTAGGTATATTTCATATGTTCTCCTCCGGTTTTAATTATTGATTCTGTTACATTAAAATGATATAGACAACAGCTCTTTATTGAAAGTAGAATAAAATGAAAACAAAAATATTTGCTCCCGAAAAGGAGCTGTTACTATGAATCAATATAAAAGTTTGTGTTTCTCACACTTTGATTTATGCTTGAATTCGTTCATTTTGCTCTTTTTTTCAGAACCAATTGTATTTTAAAAATTTTATTTTCATATTAAATTAACACAACCTAATAATTCATAATACGATCTATTTTCATTAAGTCGTCTACACCTATTACCCCAAAAATACGTTCCCAGTATACTTCTACTGTACATTTAAATGGCAAAAACAAATATTTAATCACTTCCAACTTTTGTTCCTTTTCTTTTGTTTGTTCTGTCCTCAAATAAAATATAATTTCGTCTCTTTCTTCTGCATTTGAAAAAATATATGTACTTGTAAAAATTCTTCTAACAGTATCTCTTAATAAATAAATGCCTTCTCCTGTTTCATAAAGCCGAAGCAGATTGTTTGCTAATATTTTTTTTTCTTTGGCAGAAAAAACATTTATTTTTTCTTTGATATACTTTCCAAAATAGCCATTTTCTAAATCTCTTATCATAAACTGTATATAATATTCTCTCTTATTCATCCCCATTAAAACATCAATATCTTTTAAGTGATGGATTGCCAAATCATGGCAGACTTCTATTATCTCTTGGTTTTCATTTAGGTTAGGTTCAAACAGCCTCTTAAAAATATCAAAATACCGATAATAAGGATTTATCTCCACCTGCTGGGGAATTTCTGTTTCATTTATACAATCCATACTTAACTCCATATAGCCGGAAAAAGGCCTTCCTATGGTATAAAAAATACTATCTTCTTCTATCCCTTTTTGTATTGCATTAATAGCAAGCTCCCAAATATAATTCATACAACAATCTCTCCTACACAGTGATATTCCGGAAATAACACTTGTATTTCTGATACCAAAAAACTCATTTTATCCAATACCAAATAATTTTCTCTATCTTTTGTCTGAAATTTTATAAGCATCACTTTTTTAAATTTGTCTATACGAATATTTTCATCTATAAAATGATTGTAATCTGTAGTTTGTTGTATTTTTTGATATTGTTCTAATATTTCTGTATCTTTAAAAATGAAATCATTTCCCGTTTCATAGGATTGCATCAATCTGGCAATTTCTCCCTTTGTACGAACAACAAGCGACTTGACAGTAGCAAATCTGCCTGCAAAACCCAATGTTCTTTTATTAGAAAGCACTTCATAGGTAAATTGTTCTCTTTTTTTCAAATTTTTACTGTTTTCAATCTTTACCAATGCCCAGCTATCCTGCTTTTCATGGTGAGATACGATTACTAAATTACTTTCATATCGCTTTAGATATTCAAAATCTATATTTCCTAAATCTGCCATATAACCGTTTTCTATTCCCTCTTCTTCCAGCGAAACAATATGTTCATAATTGATTCTGTCTTTTGCGGGCATAGGAAAAGATTTATCTTGTAATGCAATATGTTTTACATTCCAAACAGGAATATGGTCTAATACTTTATATTTTTCATATTCGTCTAAATCTACTGTGATTTGAGTAATTTTTTCTCCTGAACCAAGTACTGTATCAGAATGTAATATCACATCTGCAAATCGATAAGCATAAGGACAGTTGATTGTATTCCATTGACTGCCATTAATTTGAAAAATATGATATAGTTTTTGAATCTCTTTTATGTATCTTGTACTTTGTTGTAAAATGACTCTCACTTCATAAATATCCTTGTCTGTTTTAATATAGCCTGCATATTCTCTTTTACTGTCTAATATTTCTCGAAAAGTGATGGCGTCACATTTTAAAAACACACTAGTTAACGGTACTTTTTTCCCTTCATTTAATTGCTCTGCTATTTGAGCAAAATCATACTCCTCTTTCTGCACTTCTTCCGGTAAAATAGGATGAAAAAAATCACTGATTGGATCAATCTCTTTTCTGTCTAAAATAGTGCAATAAATATAAAACTTTTCCAAAGGATCATCCATTTCATTATAAATTCTTTGTTCCAGCTTATCATACATATCCATATTATAATCTACTATATGACTATATACATCTTCCAAAACGTTTCTAAGCAGTCGTCTTTCTTCCAAACTTGTCACATGATTTAGACGCTGTTGTATTATTTGTTTCATTTTTCCACCCCTTTTTATCATTCCTGCGTTGTTTGGGCAGTTTGTTCTTCTAATTGTTGTACAATTTTAATTTTTTCCTGCATTGACGCTACCTTTTCCATATCATTAATGCCTTGATATAGCGCTTGTGCTTGCAAATAAAACTCCTTTGCCTTGCCATACTGCTGTAACTTCAACGCTTCATCGCCTCTGGCTTCAATAATGCCAATATCCATTTTTTGCGCCGTAATGTCTGTTTCTTTTTGACGAGTTTGGGCTGTAGTGATTTTTTCTGTAATCTCCGTTATTTTATCACTATCTTGAATTTGACTGTAAATATCTTTTGCTTTTTTATACTCCTCTATGGCTTCTTGAAACTTATTTTCCAACATCAGATTGTCCCCATTTAACATATAGACATCTCCTTCAGTCGCTTTTATAAGATTATCCTGCTCTTTTGCACTGCTGTCAGCATCAATGATTTTTGTTTGTACTGCTGAAGCTTTGTCAATAGCACCTGCCTCCTTATACATTTGCATTGCTTGTTGATAGTATTTTTTTGCCGTATCTATATTTCCTTCTGCTAGCAAAGTATCTCCTTCCAGTTCAATGACTTCGCCGTCTTTTTGGAGTTGGTCTTTTTGTTCTTGTTCTGCCTCTTGTTGTTGTGTCATCTGCTGCTGCATTTCCTCTTCCATGGAAGTCTGCATTTCTTTTATCTTTAAGTTAATTTCATCTATTGCAGTTTTATCTCCATTTTCTATAGCGATCTGTTTGGCTTGGCTATAACTTTCCGCCGCCCCTACATAATCGCTTAATCCTACTTGTGCCTCTGCTAGAGCCATTAACGATTCCACATAACTCGCATCTTGGAACATCTGCTGTTTTGTTGTCAAAGACTCCTGATTTAGCAGATCATAGAAATCCATTTCTTTTTTTGCTTCTTTGATGGCTTTTTGATAGCTTTCTTGAGCTTTTTGATAATCACCGCTAATATAAGCTTCCTCTCCGTCTATCAAATATTGTGTTGCCCTTTGTTTTACTTCTAATCTATCTTTTATGGCTGTATTTTCTTCGCCTTTTTTTCCTGTTTTATTTTTTAATTCTTTTCCTTCTGTTATAGCGCTTTCATATTCTTTCAACGCTCTATCAAAATCTTCTTCTTGGGCATATCTATCGCCACGAGTTTCTATTTCTGTAATGGTTGTAATCATTTCTTTACGTTTTTTTTCTGCCTTCCATTGCACAATTGCTGCAATAATGCCTATTATCAGCAATGGAATCAGTATCATTAATCCAATTTTGAGTATTTTTTTTGTATAGTTTTTTTCTTGAAATACCTTGCTGACAAATATTGCTGCAATGGTATGATTGTTGACTGTATTTGTTTGTTTGCTTAAATATAAATCTTGTAAATCATCTATGTAGGCTTGTGCGTCTTGTGCCCCTTCCAAAGCATCTAACATTTCTACCGTTGTAATTTTTTCCCATAATCCCCAAGTTGTTAGCAAAAGAATGTCTTCATTTTGCAATTTTTTCTTTTTTGATACCTTTATTTTCAAATGTCCTTGTTTTCCCAAATATTGTAAAAGATTTCTGCTTTCTTCAATCCCTTTTACACCGTCGTCTGCAATTTCTTCATTACATACCATTTCCTGATATAAACTGGTATCATGACTTTTTTCTAAAATTGTATTGCCCCGAAATATATTCAGACGACAATTTCCGCAAACAGCATATCGCATTTTGCTGTAATTGCTTACTACTACCAATATACTTGCTTTTAAAGCATAATTTCCGCTTTGTAATTTTAATTGTCTGTGCGCTTGTCTGATACAACGTTTTATTGTAGTTTTAGACAAAGAAGGTTTTCTTGTAAACTCACCAATGACAGTATCCACAGCTAACTTTGCACTGCTGATAGTAGTATCTTTGTCATATCCTTGTGCAACAACCCAACAAGCCATATTATCCATTTCTACAAAACCAAAATAATCTTTGTTTTCCGGTTTTGTTCCTGCCTCAGATATGTATTTTGTGGTAAATTGACTGTTTAAACGTCGCATGATATATGCCTCCATATATTAAATTTCTATAATAATTGCTGTTGCATTTTTTTGGTGAGTATATCCTTTTTGTTGTATTATTCTAGATAATAGCATTGCTTTTTTATAAGAATGTTCTTTTTTGGACAATATTTCTTTTAATTCCAGCTCAGAAACCCCTTTATAAATTCCCTCTGTACAAAACAGTAATACATCTTTTTTTTTACATTTTATAGAGCCATACTCCATTGCTGTATCTGTACTTGCATTATTGTTAACAGAAAATATCTCCCCTTTTCTGTATAAATACAAACTACAGCCGCCAATAGCAGCCCATTTCAATGTTTTTCCTGTTATCATACCGCAAAGAACTGCAACCCCTATTTTATTTCCGGTAATATTTCTAGACATACTCTCTTCAATATCTTGAAATGATTGTTTAAAATAATCCAACAAACCGGAATAGTTTATCATATGGTGATAATTATATTTCATTGTTTCTACGGCTATTACGGAAGCAAACTTTCCTGAGGGCAAATCTGTTAATCCATCAGCTATCACTGTAAAAACAGTATCTTTATCTTGTTCTATAGCAAAATAATCATTTTGTTGCTGACAATTTCCCAAAAGCTGCATATTTCCAATTTTAAAATTTTTTTCAGCATATTCTTTTGAGTCTGACTTTAATCCATAAGACAATTTTAGTTTTATTACAATCAATAGCAACAAAACAATCAAAATCACTATAAAAAAACAAAATAATACTATCTGTTGCATTGTCTTTATCCTTTCGTGTCATCTAATTCAGACCATTCAAAATTTTCACCGCACAATGGTATAAATATAAATTTACTCTTGCCCATTTCTATTGTGTCATAAGCAGAAAGTTCCTGAGGTACATAAACAGCTTCATCATTGACATATACCAGCCCTTGAGAATCTCCCGGCAATATCAATGTTTTTCTTTTTTTAGGATCATATACAAATACAGCATGATTTTTTTTTGCAATATGATTGTCTCCCAAAATTTGTATATCCATTGTTTCTGAACGACCCAAAAAATTTTTTTCTGTCATAATTTTATAATCTCGTCCTTTGGAGGGTCCTTCAATACAAACCAGCCAGCCTGTTACAGGGTCCATTACCTCTAAATCTCCCAAATAGGGCATTTTACTGTCATAAATTCCTTCCGGATCATCTGCAATGCTTTTTTCTTTTGTTAAAACCACTGTTTTATTACAATAAGGACAAATATTGCCGTATCTTCTTGGGCTGAATAAATGACCTTCAGGGCATCTCATTAAACTCATACAAAACTTCCTTTCTCATCGCGCCAATAATTTTACTTTTGAAATGTAAATCACATCGCCTTCCTCTACCTTATAAGAAGTCATAGGCTTTAAACGCAAAGCATATTCTTCTCCTCTTTTTTTTAGTCCTACTCCATTTGTAGAATTCAAATCCTCTATGTACCAATATCCTTGTACATAATTTAGTACAGCATGAGAAGGAGAAACATATTCCATATAATAAGTATCTGCTAAATCTATATCAACCTCATGATTTATACTGCTTTTTCCAATCAAAAAAGAACAAGCTCCTTTACAACACCACTCTTTTTGTCTTTCTCCATCTCTTGTAATCAATACAAACCTTTTGATATCACTTTCATATACCGTATTTTCTAACTGTTTTGTAATCCTTCTTTCTAAATAAAACCATATGCCAAGTATCAACATTATCACAATACTTCCCAGTATTCTGATTTCTATATCTTGATTGATAAAATACAAAAAATATATCAAAGCCGCTAATATCAGTAATATTATTACAGTGATACAATAAGCTATGATTTTCTTTTCATATCCACTTTTCAGATGACTCACTCCTTTTTCATCAATTTCTTATGTTTTCATATTTTATTTCAAACATGCTGTTTCCGTTTTTTATACTTTATTATTTTTATCTATCTAAATCGTCCTTTTCCAAAAATATAGTCATAGGCTTCATTTGTTTTCATAGGTTTGATTGTTTCATTATTTCCATTGATATCAATTCCAGAACCATTTGGCTGAAAACCAAAAAAACTTTCAAAAATACTACCTGTATTTTTAAAATCGGCTGTAGAGGCACTGTATTGTGTTCTTTTTGTTCTGTTTTGAAAATGTGTTTTTTGAAAATCATTGCTTACTTTTTGTTCCTGTTTTGCAAACAATCTATTATCATATTCTGCTTTTTTTGTTTCATCGCTTAATATGCCATAAGCCTCATTCATTTCTTTAAATACTTCTTCTGCTTTAGGATTATTTTTATTAACATCAGGATGAAATTTTTTTGCCAGCTTACGAAAAGATTTTTTAATTTCTTCTTGTGTTGCAGTTGGCTCTAGCTGTAAAATTTTATAATAATTTTTCATGTAAATAACCTCACTGCCTTTTTTATTCTTTTTACCGATATTTTTTAGTAAAGCTTTACATTGCCTTTTTATTGCTGTAAAATAGAAATGTATGCGGAAAATGCATACCTATGAGCAATCTTTCCGCATACGTATTCTCCCCCTGGTCTGTTTTAAAAAAACGATTTGGGGGAGCTCCTATTCCTAAAAAAACAGTTGTTCTATTAGAAGGAATAGCCGCCGTCAATGGTTGTCAATTCAAACTTGTCTTTCTTCTGTCTAATCATCAGTGTAAATTCACCAATACCTTCTGTATCTCCATAGCGTTCTTGATAATCTACAACAAAGGCATTTGGAAAATGTACTTTTCTGACGATTTGATTAGCAGAAACAATTTCTACAGTTGCTTTTCTGTAACTGTCAGCACTTTCAGCTCTTACAACAGACCATTTTGCAATTTTCATGGTATCATCTGCCGCATCACCATCTACCGCTGTCAAAATTCTGCCTGTCAGAATCATTGTGTTTACCACATCAGTTGACCTTGCGTTAGAATCATCCGGTGTATCTGTAATAAATTTACAGGTCTGAATGCTGTGTTCGTCTAAGCTGATTGATTCTGCACCTTCAATTGTTAATCTAATCCCCATGTTTAAAAACTCCTTCCTATAAAATAATATAATATTTATATAAACACATATTTTGTGTCTATATCAAATTGATTAACCTATAGCTGCATTTTTGTTCAAAACAATTTCCAAATTTTTTGTATTACCATTGAAGCTTAGGTTTACATTACAAATATTGTATTCTTCTTCAATATCATAATTCATATCGTCTCCCACTGCCATAATGGAATTTACATAACCTGTTTTTCCAATCCATCTGCTTTTTTGACTTAATGGATTGGCACTAAAGAAAGATATCACATTGTCATGCTTGTAATCTGCTGTTTCAGCACGCATCATTCTTGTAATATAGGTTGCAGCAAGGGTTTTATAAATACATTCATATTCGTTGTTTACCATCTGCATACTTCTTGCTTTATATACTGTAATCTGCTTAATATCTTTTCCATCTAACTGATTGTTGTCGCTAGAGAATATAAAACCAAAATTTTTATTATTAATATTATCTTTAATATTATTTGTATATCCACTAATTTCCTTTGCCAAAGTCGTAGGCACTTTCAAAGCGTGGTTAGAAGCTTCAATATCAAAACGTACTCCTGGATAATCAGGATTTACATTTTTAAATCTTCCTCTTAAAAATTCTGGGCATTGATAAGCCGCTACAATACCTGCCGCTACATAAGACGCCGGAATATAAACTCCTTCTATCCACAATTTGAGCAAGTCTTTTTTCTCTTGAGAAATATAAGCTCCTTCATCTGTAGCAATCATATAAGAATCCAGTATCAAACCGGATTTATTTTTGGGTACAATGCTCATATTTGGCAAGGTGGGTATTGCATATTCACTATAATCCTTTCTTGTCAAAACCTGTGTTCTGTCCATATAAGCTTCAATTCCATTTGTAGCAACCTTTGTAAAAGAAGTATCTTCACAAGTTTCAAAACTAAAGAAAGTTTGAATTTTATAATCACATATGCCATATAATAAAGAAGTTAAAGATTCCATTGTGTTCACATCTGGTTTAGATACTTTTTTATTTCCTTTAAAACGTTCTCTTGTTAGTTTTACATTAGATTCTGTTGTAAATTCAATGTCGTTTACAATCCCAAACCAAATTGTATTTCTAAAATCATTTTTGTTATTAACAGTATTCAAATATACTTGCAATCTTGGCAGATTACTGCTTTTTACAAGCATATCCAATTTATTGTTGCAAATAAGCATTGTGGGAACCATGCCTTTATTCTTAGATTGATACTGGTCAAAATAAATGAATACGCCCAATATTTTTTCAATCAAAGGCTTTACTACTTTAATAAAATCCCCTTTTGTTTCTTGATAAAATTCTAAATAAGAATTATATTTTTCTACTTCTTTGGCAATATCGATTTCTGCTGGGCTTGTTGCAGGCAACGGACAAAATGTTCTGACAACTAAATCCGCCACATAATCCGTGGGATTATCGGTTACATTTTCATAGTCTTCTTTAAATACTTCTATCAAAGCATTTGTTGTAGTATCTTCTACAATGGCAACAGCAGTGCTTTCACTGGTAGGACGTTCTATGATTTTTAACTCTCCTTCCTCTCCCATAGTCAAAAGACCGGCAACAAATTTTTCAGAACTGTCGCCTTCTCCTGTACGACCTGCCAACAAACGTTGCTTTGAATCTTCAATAGCTAATGGCAACATTGCCATAATATTGTTGTAGCTTTTGCTTGCTTCTTCAAACTTCACATTCAGCTTATCCCCAATATCAAGACGTAATGGATCTTCTTCATCCAGCTTTTCATATTCTCCATAAAGATAGTGAATTTCTTTTCTGACAAAACGAATATCATCCATTACCTTTTTGGGACTAATCATATCCAGTATTTTATCAAATTTAAAATCTACATTTTCAATACCTTGAGAGCGTTTCGTTTGAATCATTGTTAAAAGCATTTTCAAAAAATCATTGTTTTGGTCAATCACAATTTCCTGAATACAATCTTCCGGAATTGCCTCTGGTTTTTTGAGTGTATAGATAACCTTTTGATTGGCTGCATTAAAAAAGCTATATACAGTCGGCGAAAATTTTTCCAAAAACTCGTCAAAGCTTTTTACCAAAAGATGCCCATTAATTTCTTTTACTTTATCGTCATCTACACTTTCTAATCCCTTTACATCTCCAACCAATGTCAATAAGTCCAGCTTCTCAGGATTGATTTCATCAAACAGTATGGTACGGTTGGTTTGTTCAATAATTTCCATGTTATACATCTTTCCTTTCTTTTGCTACCTTTTAAAAAAATTGGTATTATTAATAACAGATATATAGCAATTGGTTTCTTCTTTAAAAAGAAGTAAAATATAACATCTATTGCTTTTTAAATACATCAGTACTACATTTATAACATCTTTTACAAAACAACTTTGCTATATTTTACCAATTGAAAACATTTTTTCTTCTACAACAATATCTATAAAATTCCATTTTTTGTCACGCTTATTTTTTTATTTTTTTCATTTTTTGACATTTTTTATTTTATGTTATCAATCCTATGTATTTTGAAAATAAAAATGATACTTTTATCTCATATAAATATCTATAAATTTACATTTTTTGTCACGCCTATTTTTTATTTTTCTGCATTTTTCATTTTTCAATGACAAAAACAGTCAATATTTTAATAGTCAAATACAATTTATTTCTCTGTCAAATCTCTTTTTTATAATCCCAAAAGACCCTCTTGTTATTTAAATTATTCTTTTTTTATCATAAAAAAACTGACATATGAATTTCGCTTTCGCTTTTTCTATGCCAGTTTATGTCTAATTATTTCATTTTAAAATTAAGGCGCTATTACACCGCTTGTGGCAAATGTTTTTGTTTCTACCACTTTGTCATTTACAATGGCTTCATAATAAAATTTTGCTCTATATTCTTCTCCACGGTCTACTTTTACAGTATCTTCAAATGCATATGCGGCTTTTGAGCTTGTACCTACATACTCATCTCCATAATCTTCCCAACCATCATTATATTGTTGCAGTTGAACAGTCACTCTTACTTTATCTGTTTGATTCGTTGTGACTACTAAGCTTTCAAAATCTAAATATCCATTTTTATTAGATGGTTCCAAGTCATAATAATAACTGGAAAAATACAAACTTTCTCTGGGTTGTTTTTCTTGGGTATTTTCTAAATTAACTATATTTTCTTCTATATTTTCAGCAAAAACCGGAATATATATAGAAGAAGACATTGTAATTATGGCTGTCACAAATGCTATTATTTTTTTCATGATAACCTCCTAATACAGAATGTTTTGTATTATCGTTTTACACTCTTGTAAACTGCTGCAGTTTTGTAAAATATAATATATCCCATCTCTTTGCCAAGAAACATAGTAGCGTTCTTTATTTTTCATAATATCGTATACGTCTTCTTTATAAGAATATGTTTCTAGTATAGGAATATTTTCTATAGTAGTGTTTTCCAATGTAATTTTTCCACTATTAGGTGTATTTTTAAAAAAGCAAAAAACAATATTTTCTTTTGTATTTAAATTTAAATATATTATGCTTATGTATTTTTCAGATAGTATATAATCCTGCAAACTATACTCTTGTGAAGACAAATTTAATTTTCCAATTTTAACGCCATATTGTTTTTCTAATGTAACATATTCTTTTTCCAAATCCTTTTGAATATCTTCACTGCTTCTACTTGAAATCATTTCTGTTCCTTGAGCATTACGAGAAAAATAATTTACAAAACCTGTTCTGCCTGTAACAATCCCTGTTAATCCGGCTGTAAAAACAATCACAAAAGATACAATTACTACTTTTTTCAAAATAAATTTTCTATATTTTACTTTTCTTTCATTTCTCTTTTGTTCTTCTTTTTTAAATTGTTCAATTTCAGGCAAATAGTCTTTTTGAAACTCCCTCCACCCTTGCTCTACATCAAATTTAGGCATGTTTTTCAGCTCTTTTAACTGTTTTATCAAATACAACAGATGTTCTATCTGTACCTCATTTAATTCTGAATTTTGAAGCATTGTTATTTCTGTTTGTATTTTTTGTATCATTTCCTCCTTTTCTTGTTTATTATTAGGGAGCTTTAATAAATTTTGTCCATTCATTTTTTTGCCTCCATACTAAATATCAAAATTTTTACTTGTTTTGTCACGCTTTTTTAAAATCTTTTTAATTTTTTTGTGGATTCTGTTTCCAAATGAAGTACAAGCGCTTTCGTTTATTTGCAATATATCAGCAACTTCTTTATACTTTTTCCCCTTTAAATATCTTTCTTCAATAAATTGCATTTCTCTTTTGGTTAATATTTTTTCCAATCTATCAAAAACGGAATCTTCATAAAACTCTACTCTTTCTATCAGCATTTCTTCTATCAACAATTTGTCAATACTAATTTCTTTGACAAATTTATATTCTCCATCCTTGGTTTTTCCGGTACACAATCTAAATTTTTCTCTTTTTACTACATTATCTACTACTTTAAATAACCATGCCTGTGGATAATCTGCTTGATATATATCATCTATTTTCATACAGGCAATAGAAAAGGTTTCTTGTACTGCTTCTCTTGCTTTTTCTTCATCGTAATTTAATTTCATATAAGCAACATTAAATATATCTTCAGCATATAATTTATACAGTTGTTCTAGAAATAAATTTTTTCCACTATCCATAATATGACCCCTTCTCTAAACTAGCGTCTTTTATATAGAATTTCTTTTACAACATATATTTCTCTCTTTACTTACAATTTTTATATAAAATAAGTTTTATTTTAATAAAAAGAAAACTCTACTAAGATATGAACTGAACCCAAAAAGTTAGACAATATTTTCAAGTTAAAATTGTTCAAGAAGCCAGAAGGGCTTGTTGTCTGTAAATTGCAGGTGGCAAGTCCTTTAACTTTGCTTTGATTCGATGATTATTATAA
>DVLQ01000072.1 GCA_018715395.1 Candidatus Coprocola pullicola
TCTATCTATTATTTTGGTACATCTGTTTATTGACTATATTTGTAGTATGAATTATACTGTTTTATAATATATATATCAACGATTATGATTCAATTAAAAAAGAAGAGATTTTATGACAAAGAAAATCATGACAGTACTTACATTATCCCTACTTTTATCTCTAGGCAACGGTTTGCCTGCAAGAGCAGAAACATTGCCTGCTATTTCAACAACAGAGTACACTATAATAGAAGAAACACCTTCTATACAGCCTAGAAAAATTGATAAAGGCGGCACATTCAAACTTGCCGAAAAACAATCCTTTCAATATTCTTTTCAGACAGGCAGTTTAACTAAACCCCAACATAATGCATTTACAACAGTAGTCAAAATTATAAAAAGTACCACACCCCTTTTGATTACTATCACAAATGATAAAGGATATTATTATAGTAAAGAAATTACAAAAAGCACAATATTTACCATCAAAAATTGTAATCCTGATGCAAAATATACTGTAAAATTTTCTACCAATGGCTACAATGTAGATGATTCTGTATCCGGAGAGTATTCCATCACAAGTTTTTGTAATTAAAATAAAAAAGCAAAAGGACTTCTCTCCTTTTGCTAAACTTTATTTTGTTTCACAACATATGGACACGTTTTATAAAAAATACGACCAATGATTCTTGGTTTATTTTTTATCATCAAGAACCCATTGATGTTATATTTTGACTCCATAGAGTTCTAATTTTTATAATGAGGTGAAAAACATATATGAATATTTCGACAATAAAACTCGTTGCATTATTTGCTATGGTAGCCAGTCATATCAGTTGTGTTTTTGGTTTTTCCGGCTGGATGCTTCTTCCCAATTCTATAAACTCTGTCTTTTTATATCATCTCAACATTTTCGCTTTTGTTATATTTGCTTTTGCTCTTATAAATGGTTGGCACTATACAAAAAATAAAGCAAAGCATTTTCAAAAAATGGTTTTGTTTGCCTTGCTTTCTCAAATTCCGTATTCTCTTGCCATGGCCACTGCAAACCGCATTCCTCTTTCTTTGATAGAAACAAATGATTTTTTTCATATATATTTGATGCCGGGCTATTACATCATTTTTATTGTTGTAATCACTTTACTTGCTTTTTTTTATGCTCTCAAAAAGAAGTCTTTGCATTTCAACTCTTATGACAAATGGTTATTTGTTCTTACTTTTTTTAATTTATGGTCTATAAGGATTCAAAATATATATCTTCTAACAGATTTGCTAAATATTTTCAATCTCTATGTATGTGCATTTTTAATCATTGGTCATTATGAATCCTTTCAAAATAAAAATGCTGATTTTAAACCTTCTCCTATCAGTTCTATCCCCTTTTTATTGATTACTTTAATCAACGCCGATTATCATTATGGCGTCTATTTTGCTTGTATTATTTTAATATTGCTTTTGTATTTTACATATGATAAAAAAGTTCTGCGTTGTATCGCAACAATATTTTGGGCTTTTGTATTTTATGCCATAGTACCTTTTTTATTTGATGGCAATATTCATATGGATATGGTTTTGATTGCGGCTATTTCGGCTTTACTTCTTCTTTTTTATCAAAAAGAAAAAATACCTTATATCAAAAATTTCTTTTATATCTTTTATCCCCTTCATCTTTTCTGCATTGGCATTTTCAGTATGTTGATAAAATTCAATATTTTAAATTTTTAAATCAAAACCACTCTTAAACTAATGGTTTGAACAACCTCTAAAAGGGGTATTGCGTATTGATTTCCTAAAAGGGAATATCGAAGATTTGGCGCCGCATTATAATTACAGACAGCCATAAAAAGTAGTGGTCTGTTTTGCCTTATTCGCCTTTGCTATCCGTAAACAGGTCTGTGTACTCTTTTCATGAGACTTGATCCGCCATATCATCTTGCATCTGATTTTTTATATATTTATCGCCTTTTCATTTTGTCCTACTGTATCGACAAAATATCCTCTTGCCCAGAAAATTCTTCTTCCATATTTATATTTTAAATTTGCATGCCTATTCAATATCATTAGCACACTCTTATTCTACAAACTGTGCTACACTCAGATATGGCGGCATACTAACTAACATATGGATATAATCTGGACATGCTTGTATCTTAATGATTTCAACCTTTTTTTCTTCACACCATTTTCTAATGATTTGCTCTATATCTGCTCTTCATTTTTCTTCTGTATTTTGGTGCAAATACTATGTGATATTGGCGTCTAAATGTACCTAAAAGAACTCGAAAAAGCTGGATATATCGTTCGCACGAAAAGGGACGCTTGTAGGGCACGGATTACGTCATATACGAGCAGACGCGAGAGCGGGAAGCAGCTACCAGTGGCAACAGACGCCTATATCGTATTTACCTATGTTGGAAAAACCACCGCCATTAAATAAAGATATATCAAGTAAAGAACAATTAATTACGGATTTATCAAGTACTCATTTTTTTCTATTGCCGAAACCTCTTGTCTTTTGCACAATACGAAGCGGCTACATTGCCGAAAAAAAACGGAAACGAAAAGCAATAGCACAGTAGAGATTTATAGCTAGATTATCAAGGACAATATGGAATACGACCATCTCTTTTTATTTCATTTTTCATGTATCAAAGCATTTTATTTACCCCTAGTAGAACTAGGGGTTTTGTTAAGCTAAAGCACCCAAAAATAAAATCAGGCTTAAAAAAATCTATTTTTTCTTAAGCCCTTTTTATATACTTTCTTTTTCTATGCAATTTATTTTTTACCAGATTTGTATCTTTTGAGAAAATCTTGTTTTTCCTGTTACAGAAATATGTAATACACTTGGTACAAAGCTTTTTCCTTTATATTCGGGTGTACAAACATATCTTAGAGAAGGTTCTTTTTGTAAAATTTTTTCCACTACAGCGTCATATCTGTTTTTTAAATCTACAACTTCCGGAGGAACATACAATATATTATTGCATATATCCTCTCCTCCAAAACGTAAAGGCACAATATAAAGCGGCGCAAGCACATTTTGCTCACAAAGTTCTTTTGCCGCTTCATTACTTTTGATAGAAGAAAAATCCATACCACTTTTTTCCTTTTTCTGTATAAAGCGTGTAAAAAAACCCATTTTTTGCTCCCCCATTTATTAGATATCTTTTTCCTAAAATGTTGATTTATTATAGCATATTGTTTTTCTTTTTTCAAATAGTGTGCCACTTTTGGCAATCAAAACAACAATAAAAAAATAACAAAATAAATTTGTTATATTTTAGAAACGTTTTATAAAAAATAACTGTATATGTTATTCAAAAAATGCTAAAAATGAATAAAAATGAGGAAAAATTGTCAAAAAGTATACTTTTTGGGAAAAATTATCTCCCTTCAAAAAAATACATTTTCCATGAATCTTAATGGTTACACTATAACATAATTCGTTTAAATTGTCCAATTTTTTTTGAATTTTTTTACAAAATTAATAAGAAAATAGTTTTCTCAAAAGGTATACCTTTTGAGAAAACCGCTTTCTGTGAATGACCAATATTTGAAAGGAGGGCTTTTTACAAAAGAGAAGGAATGTCCTTGAAAATTTATGTTTTATGTAAATCTAAGGAGGAAAACAATGAAAAGATATCAAGCGATTGCATTTTTACTGTCTACAGCAATGACAGTAAGCAGCGCTGTGCCTACGTTTGCAGCGGCAAGCGACATCAATGGGCATTGGGCACAGACAACCATAGAAGCATGGCAAAACCAAGGAAGAATTGGCGGTTATGAAGATGGTACCTTCAGACCCGATCAACCTATCACTAGAGCAGAATTTGTCCGTCTTTTAAACAGCGCTGTTTCCACACAAGGTTCTGCTCCTATCAGCTTTAGCGACGTTAGCCCAAGCGATTGGTTTTACAACGATGTCGCAAAAGCAGTAGGCAACAACATTGCCAGCGGCTTTGAAGACAATACTTTCAGACCCGGTGAAACTGTCACAAGAATGCAAGCAGCCGTATTTATCAGCAATGCAATGAACTTAACAAGCAATGAAAGCGGAGCAAACGGCTTTACAGATGCCACACAACTTCCGTCATGGGCAAAAGGCGCTGTTGGAGCAGTGGTAGCAGGCGGTTATATGTCCGGTTATCCCGATGGTAGTTTTGGCGGAAGCAAAGGTATGACTAGGGCAGAAGCTGTTTCCACTTTGGACAGAGTATTAAAATCTGTTGGAGCAACGGAAGTGCCAAGCGATACAACGCCTCCAACCACCCCAACACAAACACCGGAAGATACTTCTAAAGAAGGCAACATGGTATGGCAAAGCGGCGGAAAAAGCAGCAGCAATAATAATGCCAATAACAATGTTGCTGTAACAGGTATTACTTTAGATCAAACAACATTGGAACTAAAAGAAGGTCAATCCGCCACACTGTCAGCTACCATAACGCCAGAAAATGCCACAGATAAAACCGTTACATGGTCTTCCAGTGATGAAACTATTGCCACTGTTTCTTCAACCGGTACTGTGAGTGCAGTCAAAGAAGGCAGTGCAACCATTACTGTTACTACAAAAGATGGCAACAAAACAGCAACTTGTACCGTGACAGTGACAAAAGATACTGAAACTGTTGCTGTTACAAGCGTTTCTTTAGACAAAACTTCATTGACTTTAGAAAAAGACCAAACTGCTGTATTAACTGCTACTGTTTCTCCTGACAATGCTACAGACAAAACAGTTACGTGGTCTTCCAGTGAAGAAACTGTTGCGACCGTTTCTTCTGACGGAACAGTTACTGCAATAGGAGCAGGAGAAGCAACTATTACCGTCACTACAAAAGATGGCAACAAAACAGCAACTTGTACCGTGACAGTGACAGACTCTTCATCAAAACCAAACGAACTTCCAGAAGAATTAAAAGGTGCAGAAAATGTGCAGCAACCTAAAGAAGACATGAAATATGACAGATACAACAATATAACATTATCTACATCAATCCCAACAGATGCTGGCAAAGAAGTTATCGTAAATTTAGGCGGAACTGCTCCGGCCGGTAAATTTGTAAGCGATGATACAGTATTTGCTCAGCAAATCAATGGGGATTATACATTTGTATTAAAAGGTGAAATTACAGAAGATAATTCAGTCTTTACAGATAACACAACAAATAATCCTGCATTTGTAGACGGAAAACCTAATTACATGGTTTGGGTGGTAGATATTCCTGTGCCAGACAACTTTAATGAAGACCAGGCAAAGGTAAGCATTACACAAACAAATCCTGCATTGACAGCATTCTATTTTAATGAAACACAAAGAAGTTATACTCCAGACGCTCCTCCTAGCAACGATGAATTAGTCAGCAAAGTGCCTGGATGCTCTGACATCAAACTGGTGCCTACTGCCGATGGTACTGCATATATAGCACAAAAAGCAGGAAGTGTTACCGGTTCTGCAGTAGTCGACAGAGCAACAACATTAACAGATGGTACTAAAGTCATTCGTTACAGTATGCTTGTAATACCTGGAGAAAATATTACATTAGATACAAAATGGATGTCAGCAGACAGCAGTGCCACACAAACTGTTACATACAACATTCAAAACAGTTTAACCTTAAAAGATGAAACTGCAAATAACCACGGCTTTGCACAAAGTTTGACAGCAGAAGGCATAACTGCTACAACAAGCTATGAACAAAGCAACAATACATACACAATCTCATTATCCGGAGAAGATGTAAAAACCGGATTGTTGTCTACAGACGGTTTAGAAGAAACAGAAAAAACTGCTGTGGAAGCTATCAATGCAGATTTTGAGTCTTCAACAGTATTAAAAGACGGTGAACAAAACCTTTTCTTGGCTACCATAGATATTCCTATCCCAACAGGTGCAAAAGGCGTTTATATGGAACAGAAAAATGATGCTATTGCACTAGCTTGGCCAAGTGTAGAGAGCGAAAACGGAGCCAATGCTACTTGGAAACTTGATTCACCAGATGGAGAAGGTTTCAACTATGTTAAGAAAAAATTCTATACATTAAATGCTACAGACACCACATTTAGAATGTCTTTTATTGTAAATCCAACAGATACTAAAGGTGTTTCCATGACGTTTGCATTTAGCAAAGCCGATCATGCAGATAGTAGTATAGCTAAAGACACTACTGTAGACCAAGCAGTAAATACAACAAATAAAATTGATACATCAGTAATATATAAAATTGATGCACAAAATGTTACAGTGGCAGCAAAACCGATTGTCAACTCAGGACAATCTACAAGTGGTACAACAGCAACCTCAACGGCAGAAGGCAACAAAACAGTCATTACAGTGTCTTCCGGCGGTAATGTGGATGGCGGTGTTGCCAATGCCGGCAGTGCAAGCGATACAGTTAATACAGTATATGCCGCTGATAGCGTAAATGAAAAATTAACAAACAGCATTGAAGGAAAATCTTCTATTGTTCAAACATTAGAAATTCCTGTTAACAGTTCCGCTGTAGCAGCAGCATTTGCAGATCAAAACGGCGAAGTAGCAGTACTGGCAGCAGAAAGTCCCGTAACAGTTAAAATTTCGGGAAGTTCAGCCTTGGCAGCAGCAAAGGGTGTGGAATCAACAGAAGAGATTTCACTTGATATCACACCTGAAAACGGCACTGTAACAGTACCTGTATTTGTAGCGGAAAACGATACCGTAACAGTAAAAGTATCTGAGGCAGAATACCAAGTAAAATTAGAGGGTGTCACAATCAATACTCCATCTGTAGCTACATCTGATAGAAATATCAAAGGAATAACAGCTACTGCTGAAGTAGTGACTCCAGGAGAAGAATACATAATTTCTGTCAGCGGCGAAGCAACAGGTGGTGAATTGACAGAAGAAAGCTCCGGATTAGAAAAAACTGTAGTAGACGAATTAAATGAAGCATTTAGAGGTACAAGCGACTCTGACCCTAACTGGGAAATATTCAAAACAGGAACTTATGCACCAGGAGCTATTATACTGACATTAGATTTACCGGTTGATGTTTCTGATGCAACAAATTTAACAATCAAACAGACAAATGAGGTACTTACAGACTACACAAGCGACCCTAGAATTTCAGGAAATGTAAAGACAAATTCTCTTACATTAGCTGACATAGCTCAAGAGGGCTTGTTGGGCGGAAAAGACGGCTTATCATTTTTACTGCATCCAGACCATGAAATAACAGTAGAACTGTCTTATGATAGTAGTAAAACTGTGAAATATACAATTAAAGCTGATGGTTTAACTGTAAATCCCGCAAATACTGTTAGTGAAATGGCAAAATTACAGGCAAATACTTTATCTTTAGAAGACCAAAAAATGATAGAGGAAGAAACTACAAAAATACAGGAAGATAATGCCGATGAATCTAACACTTCTGTCATTTCTGATGAAAATAACAGCCAACCTAGCGACTCTTCAGTAGATACCAAAGATGACAGCGAATCTACTAACTCTCCAGTAGCCGGTCAAAACAACGGTGATGCTACTAACTCTCCAACAATTGAACAAGATAGCAATGTTTCTGCTGACCCTTCAGCCACTGACCAAGACAGTAATGTTTCTACTGACCCTTCAGCCACTGACCAAGACAACGATGATGTTACTGAACATTCAGCTGCTGACCAAAACAGCGGTGATACTACTGAACATTCAGCCACTGACCAAGACAACAGCAATTCTAGCAGTATCTCCACACCGGAGGAAAATCAACTGTAGACCATACGAATCTACGATAGATTCAAACAAAACAACCGATGTAGCTGAATAATATAAAAAATTTGTTATCTATGTAGAAAGTTATCCTTATGCCTCTTTCTGCATGATATAAAAGGGTATTTTCCCTTTTCCTTAAATAGCTTTTTTATAAAAAATGTTGGCTTTGATATCTTATGTGCCGTAAGATATCAAAGCCCTTTTCTTTTTTTATTTCATCAGTATTTTTTAAAAATATCTAAAACAACTATTATTTTAAAATATATCCCTCATTATAATAATCTCTTTTTATATCTTTTCACAATATCAATATAAAATAACTAAACCATATGTCAAAAAATCATCAAACACACTAGATAGCAAAATTAGAAGTCATAGGAAAAAATCAATAGCAAAACTACTATTATTAAAACAATATAAAAAATTTTAAATAGAAACTCCATTAAAATTGGGGCAATCTTTATTTCATCATTTATTCTATTTTATTCACCAAAACAATACTCTCATCTTTCTAAATTGTGAATCTAATTAATTGAAATAATTTTAGAAAAAATCATCTTCTTTCCATTCCATTTCATCAACTATATCATATAAATGCTAGATACTTATTTCTAATAATATAAATATTATTGCAGTCAGTATCTACCACGTTCAATTAAATTTATTCTAGTAGATATTTACAATAATTATTTTATATACATACAATGCCTAAAAAATCAAGAAATGATGTATAGGGACTGAAATCTGCCCTATGCTGAAAGGTAAAAAGAGAGATAAGTAGAAATCTAAAGATTTAAATAGACTACATCTGTATTGATAAGGCTTCTAAAATAATAAAATTACTTGTTCGGTAAGCTTTAACTTATACAAAGGGTATATTGATTTTTTTATCATACAATAATATCTTATTATTTTTATATAAATCAAAACTATTAGTTTACTAGTGGTTTTGACAATTCCTAGAAAGAGTATTACATGCTGATTACCTAAAAGAGAATATTAAAAATTTAGCATCATATTGTAATTACAGAAAGCCATTTTTAGTGGCTATCTGTTTTGCCTTATTCTTCTCTGCTACCCATAAACAGGTCTGTATACTCTTTCTAACACATCATTTTCTTTCAACTGATTTTTATATATTCTTTTATCATCTTTTCATTTTGTTCTACTGTATCTACAAAATATCCTTTCTCCCAAAAGTTTCTTTTGACATATCTATATTTCAAATTAGAATTTCTATCCAATATCGTCAATCCACTCCTGCTCTTGAGAACCTTCATACACTGTGCTACACTTAGACATAGCAATATACTGACTAGCATATGGATATGGTCTGTATATGCCTGTACTTCAATGAGCTGAATCTTTTTTTCACACAATTTTCTAATAATTTCTACTATATTCCCTCTTCATTCTTTATATATCGCTTTCTTTTTATACTTTGGTACAAACATTATAATGATATTGGTATCTATATTTGAAATGTATAGTATTTTTATTTTATTTTTTATGTAAAAAATCTCCTAACTTGTTTTAGTAATGTGATTATCAAACCTTCATTCTAAAATTATAATTAGGAGGTTTTATATATGAAAGTATTTTATTTACTCCAGTAGAACTAGGGGTTTTATTAAGTCAAATCACCAAAAAGCATCCACCCGCTAGGCGGGTGGTTTTTCTCATGCGGGCATAGCCCTCTGTTCCTCGCGTATGCGTGAACACATAACCTAGTCTGCCAACTGTATGTCTGTTGCCTGCTACCCTTTAAAAGGGTTTTCCCATTCCAGTGTTAGCTGTTCTCCCAGTTGATCCTCCCTTCATTGATTCGCTATATATTCGGCTATTCTTTCTGCATTTTTTACTGCTGTGTCCACATAATATCCTTTAGACCAAAATTCTCTGTTTCTATA
>DVLQ01000073.1 GCA_018715395.1 Candidatus Coprocola pullicola
TTTAATAAAAATTCATTGCTTACCGTTTCTTGAGAAAACAGATACGCTGCTGCAATTAAAAATACAAACACACTGTTTATAGCCGCTGTATACAAAAGCATTGGCGTACGTAATTCTTTTGTATAAGAAATCACCCATTTTTCATAATTATCTATTGCATTTTTAAATCGTTTAAAAGAAAAAATAGTTTGTCCAAATGTTTTTACAACAGGAATTCCTCTTACATATTCCACTGCTTGATTTGACATATCTTCCAAAGCATTTTGATATTCTGTCATTTTATCTCTCATTTTTTCTCCTGTCATACCCATCATAATGAAAAAACCTAACCCTACAGGCGCAAGACTAAAAATACCCAAACGCCAATCAAAAGCAAATAACAATACCAAAAGTCCTATGGGAGTGGCTATTGCATTGGCTCTATCAGGCAGTCTATGCGCCAAATAAGTTTCTGTTGCGGCACTGGATTCATTTACAATTTTTCGTAGTTTTCCACTGCCAAAGCTTTCTGCAAACCCTAAAGGTAATGTAACAATATGTTGCATTGTTTGGATACGAATATTGGTAGCAATTCGAAATGCCGCAATGTGAGAGCACATCAATGCTGCAATATAAATCAAAACTGCTATGACAGAAAAGCCAACTGCCAACCAGCCATTGTGTACCAAATGTTCCGCCTGTGAAAAATTAGGAGCAACAGAAAGCACCTCTTTTATAATCTTCCAAATATACCAAAATGGTACCAATGCTACAAAAGCACTAACTGCTGAAAGTATCCAAGAAGCAATCGACAGATACTTATAGTTTCCGGCATAGCAAAGAAGCCTTTTTAAATTAGATTCTTTTTTCATTTTTGATTCCTCCTATCTTAAAATAAAATATGAGTTAGTTTGTGCTAACCTTATTTGAAAAATAAAAGAGCTTTTTACAGCCCCATAATTTTTTGCCAGCCTGCCATATAAAACTCTTTTAATTCTTTTACATAATGAACTGCTTGCTTTTTGGGCATATCATGAATAATGGTTTCAAAAAATGCTCCAAACATACCGCTTGCTAACATATGCTCTAATTGCAAATCTATTTCTTTGATTGGATATCCTATTTGCCGTAATACATTCATAAAGCGATGTGTACTAGCAATCTCAATTTCTACAAGAGTATCTATAAAAGTACTATGTTTAGTACCTTGTGCACAACACAAAAGTAATTGAAAGACCTCTATGTTTTCATACATATAGTCTAATAAAAACAGCATACAATTTCCTGAAATTTCTCCCATATTATCTGGTTGCTGTTGAGGAGGAAGATTGGCAAATTCTTCTTGCGCTTGATTAAAACAGTCTAAAAAATATTGTTTTTGTTCTTTTACTAAAGCGTCAAAAAGTGCTTCTTTACTTTTATAATATCCATAAAAAGCCCCTGTTGTAACACCTGCTTTTTTTACAATGTTTCTTAAAGAAGCATGATGAAATCCCTTTTTTAAAAATTCTTTTTTTCCTGCCAAAAGAATATTTTCTCTTGTTTTCAAGTCTGTACAAGTCAAATAGAAACCTCCTCATAAAAATATAACATTGTTATATAACGCTGTTATATTGTAACAAATCTCTACTCTTTTGTCAATATATTATAAAAAAATAGAGTAGGCTGTTATCAACTACTCTATTTTCAAAACCATTTTTACATTCTATTTTTAATCGTGGAATCTTTCATCTAATTGGAACTGTTCTACCAACGATTTCATCACATTTGCCTGTCCTGAAAGCTCTTCACTGGAAGCGGCGCTTTGTTGTGCTGTTGCAGAATTTGTTTGTATTACAGAAGAAATTTCATTAATGCCACTTGAGATTTGTTCCATACTCATTGCTTGATTATGATAACTTGTTGCAATGTTATCAATGATATTTGCTACTTGATTTGCTTTTACTGCTACCGTCTCAAGAGATACAGCAGTTTTATTTGCAATCTCAACACCTTCATTGATAGCGTCTATAGAAGCTGATATTAAAATTGTAGTATTTTTTGCTGCTTCTCCACTTTTGCTTGCTAAATTTCTCACTTCATCTGCCACAACAGCAAAGCCTTTTCCGGCCGCGCCTGCTCTAGCCGCTTCTACTGCTGCATTCAATGCTAAAATATTTGTTTGGAACGCTATGTCTTCTACAGTTTTAATAATTTTGCCAATTTCATTAGACTGGGTAGTAATATTATTCATAGCTTTTAGCATATCTTTCATATATTGATTGCTTTCTTCTAATTCTGCCCCAATTTCTTTTACTTCCTTACTTGTTTGAACAGCATTTTCAGATTCACTCATAGAATGCTGTGATAAGTCTTGTATGGTAGCTGCCAATTGCTCTACAGTACTCGCCTGTTCCACCGCTCCTTGCGCAAGAGATTGAGAAGCAGTCGCAATTTGTCCTGAGCTGCTCGCTACTTGGTCTGCAGAATCTGTAATTTGAAACATGGTATGGGACAATGATTTTTGTATTTCATTCAAAGCGATTTTCAAACGATTAAACTCACCCAAATAATCTTGCTTTAACTCAAAAACAAGATTTCCATGACCAAGACCATCTAATACAGCAGATATCTCATCTATGTACAAAATATAAGTTTTTAAACGTACCACAATAGCCGAAATACTTTCTGCCAACTGCCCAATTTCATCTTTAGAAGTCACATGCACTTCTGTATCTAAATTTCCATCTGCAAGATCTCTTGATACTTGATTCAATTTCTTGATAGGTCGTACAATAGAATTTGCCATAATAATACATACAATAATCAAAAGTATTGCACAAATACCAAATCCTATTATAAATGCCATAATCGTTTTTTGAATTTCCTGCCCATATTCCTGTTCTGACATAGAGCCCACAATGCTCCAACCAATATCCTCTAAATAAACAGAACTTCCATAATAAGAATTATTATTTTCTTGATAATGTAATATATCTATAGATTGATTGTTTAAAATACTTGTCTTAATTGCAGAATCAGAAGCATAGTTTACATCTTCTATGTTTTTAAGTATATAAGAAGAATCCGGATGATAAATAATATTTTTTTCTATAT
>DVLQ01000008.1 GCA_018715395.1 Candidatus Coprocola pullicola
TAAATATTTATGGTTAAAATTTTATTAAAAAAGGAATATATATTTTTGGGGAAATGAGCAAACTCCACAATCCTTTAAGTCTTTGACAGGTAGATATGAGTATAACAATGGGTTTTGTCTGTATAAATATATTAAAACCAACCGTTTTCCTCATGGAAAGTAAATTTTAACTGAGCATGGTGATTGAAAAAAGAAATGTTTTTTAAGCTTTTTGCTGTAGTATATTTGAAAAAAATATAGTTTATCACATTTTGAGTAATATATTTATAATATATTGCTTTTTTTTATAAAAAAGTAATTTGTTAGTAAAATAAAACTGGATAATATAGTTTTAACGGTATCTTTACAAATATTTTATTGCTTTTTTTATTTTTTTCAATATAATAATATGATAAACCGACCAGTTGGTTTGTTATGATATATCAAAAAAGAAACGGAGGGATATTTTGTGGAAACAAAAAAAAATATACTGGAAATGGCTTTCCGTTTGTTTTTAAAAGATGGCTTTCGTGCAGTTTCATTAAATGAAGTGATTAGAGAAGCAAATGTGACAAAGGGATGTTTTTATCATTATTTTAAAAGCAAAGAAGATTTAATACATAATGTGATTATAGTATATTTATATGATTATTTAAAAAGTCCTATAGAAGCTTTTGAAAATTGGATAAAACAGCACAAAAGCGTAGATATTATGGAAGCATTACATTTTTGTTATACATTTATGCCTGAATTAACATTGAAAACAGGAGAAAAGATTGCTTTTAGAGATATACAATTTTTAATCTATGAAGGAATCAAATATTATCATTATTTAGCGCAAGAAAGTTGCGATTGCAGCAGAAAACAGAGGCTTTTATTTCAAAAGTTGTTAGAAAAAGCAAAAGAAGAAGATCTTATTGAAAAAAATATAGATACGCAAGAATATGCCACAACAATAATGGCGTTAAGAGATGGTATGATTGCTTTACATATACTGGATAGCAGCATTGATACAAAACAAAAATGGGAAAGCACCTTTTTGGCTATTTGTGAGAAAATGAAAGCAAAGAAAAGACAACAAACATATCATAAGGAGGGGGATTTGTATGCAGAAACAACAGTATAAAATGGGGATTGATATTGGTTCTACAACAGTAAAAGTAGTTGTCATAGATGAAAAAAATACAATTTTATTTCACCAATATAGAAGGCATTTTTCAGAGATTAAAAACACAGTCACAGAGATATTGGAACAAGCTCAAAAAGAACTGGGAGATATTTCTTTTACCGCCATGTTGACCGGAAGTGGAGGCGTTTCTATTGCAAAATCTCTTGGAATTGATTTTATACAAGAAGTGGTTGCAACTGCCAAAGCCATTGAAACAATAGCGCCAAAAACAGACGTTGCCATTGAATTGGGCGGAGAGGACGCCAAAATCATTTATTTTTCAAATGGTATTGAACAGAGAATGAATGGTATTTGTGCTGGTGGAACAGGTTCTTTTATTGACCAAATGGCAAGTCTTTTGCAAACAGATGCCAGTGGATTAAATGAATTGGCAAAAAAGCATACTACCATTTACCCTATTGCTTCTCGCTGTGGCGTATTTGCAAAAACAGATATACAGCCGCTTATTAATGAAGGAGCGTTAAAAGAAGATTTGGCGGCGTCTATTTTTCAAGCAGTTGTCAATCAAACGATAAGTGGTCTTGCCTGTGGTAAACCTATTAGAGGGTATATTACATTTTTAGGAGGACCACTGCACTTTTTGTCAGAGTTGCGTCAGCGATTTATAGAAACATTAAAATTGACAGAAGAAACTGCTTTATTGCCGGAAAATTCCCATTTGTTTGCAGCCTATGGCACGGCAATATCTAATGATGAAAATGCAAAAGTAATGGGATTTGCTTCTTTGTTAGAAAATATTGGTAACGGAGAAGAATTGATAATGGAAGTAAACCGTTTAGAGCCGTTATTTCAAGACAGTAAAGAATATGAAGTATTTCAACAAAGACATAATCAAAATCAAGTAGAAAAAATTGATTTATCTACCTATCAAGGAGATGCTTTTTTAGGCATTGATGCCGGTTCCACTACAACAAAAGTGGCGTTGGTGTCCAATACAGGAGGGCTTCTTTATTCCTTTTATGGCAGTAATGAAGGAAACCCTCTAAAAGTGATTATCAAAAGCTTAAATGAGTTGTATGAACAAATGCCCCAAGGCGTTGTAATTAGAAATTCCTGTGTAACAGGCTATGGAGAAGGTTTGATAAAAGAAGCGTTGATGATTGATTTGGGATATATTGAAACAGTGGCGCATTATAGGGCGGCAAGTTTTTTTAAACCAGATGTAGATTTTATATTAGACATTGGCGGACAGGATATGAAATGTATTCGTATCAAAAATAACGTGATAGACAGTGTGCAGTTAAATGAGGCTTGTTCTTCAGGGTGCGGCTCTTTTATTGAAACATTTGCTAAGTCGTTAAATTATACAGTAGGGGATTTTGCAAAAGTAGCCCTTTTTGCAAAAAATCCTATTGATTTAGGCTCCAGATGTACTGTGTTTATGAATTCTCGTGTAAAACAGGCGCAAAAAGAAGGGGCAGAGGTTGCGGATATTTCCGCAGGATTAGCCTATTCTGTCATCAAAAATGCGTTATTGAAAGTAATTAAAATTGCAGACCCTAAAGCTATGGGAAAAAGTATTGTTGTACAAGGCGGTACGTTTTATAATGACGCAGTATTAAAAAGCTTTGAAATTATCAGTGGCAGAGAAGCAGTCAGACCCGATATTGCCGGTATTATGGGAGCATTTGGCGCTGGGTTGATTGCTTTGGATAAATATAAAGAAGGTTATCAAACAACACTTGTTTCGCAAGAGCAAATGAATGCCCTTGAGATGAAATCTACTTTGGCAAGATGTCAAAAATGCACCAATCATTGTTTATTAACCATTAATCATTTTTCTAGTGGCAGACGCTTTATTACAGGAAACCGTTGTGAAAGAGGATTAGGCAAAGAAAAAATAGAAAATCCGGCGCCAAACTTATATGAATATAAACGTCATAGACTGTTTGACTATGAACCGTTAGAACTGGAAAAAGCGCCAAGAGGCGTTGTAGGTATTCCTAGAGTATTAAATATGTGGGAAGAATATCCTTTTTGGTTTACATTTTTTACAAAGCTAGGATTTCGTGTAGAGCTTTCTCCTTATTCCAGCAAAGCAATTTATGAAAAGGGAATTGAATCCATACCAAGTGAATCGGTATGTTATCCGGCAAAGTTAGTACATGGTCATATCATGAGTTTGATAGAGTCCGGAGTACGTTTTATATTTTATCCGGGAGTAGTATATGAAAGAAGAGATATTGCAGCGTCTGACAACAATTTTAATTGTCCTATTGTTGCCTCTTATTCTGAAAATATTAAAAATAATGTAGAAGCATTGCGAGAACAAAATATCAAGTTTATGAATCCTTTTCTTTCTATGGGTAATAAAACAGTGTTAGCAAAAAGACTGGTACAAGAATGCAAACCTTTCGGACTTTCTGCAAAAACAGTAATAGATGCTGTTGAGGCGGCATGGAAGGAATGGGGACAATTTAGAGAAGATATGCACCAAAAAGGCAAAGAAACATTGGAATACATAAAACAGCACAATATGACAGGCATTGTACTGGGAGGCAGACCATATCATGCAGACCCTGAAATTAATCATGGTATTCCCGAGTTGATTGCCGGGTATCATATTGCAGTATTAACAGAGGATAGTGTAGCACATTTAGGTAAAGTAGAGCGTCCTATGGTGGTGCGTGACCAATGGACCTATCATTCCAGACTGTATGAAGCAGCGGCATTTGTCAAAACACAAGAAAATCTGGAATATGTCCAACTAAATTCTTTTGGTTGTGGTTTAGATGCTGTTACAACAGATGAAGTAAAAAATATATTGACAAAAGCAGGAAAAATATATACTTCTTTAAAGATTGATGAGGTAAATAATTTAGGTGCTGCAAGAATTAGAATTCGCTCTTTGATTGCCGCTATGGAAGACAGAGCCGAAAAGCAAGTTAAAATACATAAAGCAGACGCTTCTTTGAAGCGAGTTGTTTTTACAAAAGAAATGAAAAAAGATTATACTATACTTTGTCCTCAAATGTCACCAATTCACTTTGATATTTTAAAAGAAGTTTTCAAAAGCAGTGGCTACCGTTTGGAAGTGATGCCTGCTATGGATAAAAATGCCATTGATACAGGGCTGAAATATGTTAACAACGATGCTTGCTATCCTGCCCTTATTGTAGTAGGGCAGTTAATCAATGGATTGAAATCCGGAAATTATGATTTGAATAAAACAGCTTTATTGATTTCACAAACCGGCGGAGGCTGCCGTGCCACAAATTATATTGGTTTTATTAGAAAAGCATTGGAGAATGCCGGTATGCCAAATGTGCCTGTTATTTCCATCAGTGCAGGTGGCTTGGAAAAAAATCCCGGATTTAAACTTTCACCTATGTTACTGCATAAAATGCTGCAAGGCTTTGTATACGGAGATTTATTGATGCGTGTACTTTATAGAGTACGCCCTTATGAAAAGTTTCAGAATTCTGCAAATACATTATATTGGCATTGGAACGAACAAGTCAAAAGAGATGTGATAAAGGGGAATTGGAAAACTTATTGCAAAAATATTAAAGCCATTATACATGATTTTGATAGATTAGAAATCACAGACCAGATAAAACCAAAGGTTGGCGTGGTAGGAGAAATTCTGGTAAAATTTCATCCAACAGCAAACAATGATATTGTAGGACTTTTGGAAGCAGAAGGAGCAGAAGCAGTAGTGCCTGATTTATTGGGATTTGGTTTGTATAGCTGTTATAACGCTTCTCAAAAGAAAAAATATTTAGGCGGCAGTTGGAAGGCAAAAATGCTTAGCGATATTGGAATTGAAGTGATTGAGTTTTACCAAAGACCAATGATAAAAGCGTTGGCAGAAAGCAAGCGTTTCCATGCTCCTGATAATATCAGAGCTTTAGGAAAATATGCACAATCTATTGTATCACTTTGCAATCAGACAGGAGAAGGTTGGTTTTTAACAGCTGAAATGCTGGAATTGATACGTTCCGGTGTTCATAATATTGTATGTACACAGCCTTTTGGTTGCTTGCCCAATCATGTAGTAGGAAAAGGGGTTATAAAAGAAATAAAAAGAAAATATCCTCTTTCTAACATCGTTGCCATTGATTATGACCCAGGGGCGAGTGAGGTCAACCAATTAAACAGAATTAAATTGATGTTGGCAAGCGCCAATAAAAATATAGATAAAGTAGAAGCGGAACAAAAAGAAAAAAGAAAAAGAATACATTCTTTGAAAAAAGCCTCTTTTGATATTAATATCAGAGGATAACAAAATCAAAAAAAGCCATGTTAAAAAAAACGTGGCTTTTTTATTGTGCCTCGAATAGGCTATGCATAGTTTAACAAAAAAATTATTTTAGTGTATCATAGAGAGAGGACATTATGGAGAGGTTTTTTTAAGAGAGTTGCAAAGTGATATGCTTGTTGCTTATGGTCAAGCTAACAAAAGAAATTGCAGGCGTCATGGCTGATTTTTCCATAGCCCCCTCTTAAGAGAATAAAAAGGAGATAGATAATTTGTTTGAACCACCCATTTAACGGGTGGTTTTGCTAAATATTACTTTTCTTGATGTGTACGATTGCTTTTTATAATGTCATCTAAAAGAGGAATAAGATATTCCATTTGCTTGTTTGTTAATTTTTGTAATTTTTCTTCTATTTCGTAATAGCGTTTTGGATTTTGTATGGCGTCATTAAAAAAATCTTTAGGGTGAATTTTTAAGTATTCACAGATGTAGAAAAATCCAGTCATAGAAGGAAAATTTTTATGATTTTCAATTCCGGAAATATAAGAAACACTTTGACCAATAGCAAGGCTCATTTCACGAGCAGAAATACCCTTTTGTGTTCGTAATTCTCCAAGACGATTTCCAAAAAATGTTTCATAATGCATACACATGTATATCACCTCATATAAAATTGTACAAGATAAAAGCGAAAAAATATAAGTTTCTACTATATATATTATTGACAAGCATAGTACAACATTATATAATGTAATAAATGTATTGTATAACAATGCATTTTACTGCAAATAATATATAAAATCAAAAGAAGTTACAGAATCATTTTATGCCACGTTACAGTAAATGATATTTTTATATTCTTTTGTAAAAAGATTGTATTGATTCCCTAAAAATACAAATGAGCTAAATACCCCATAATTTGGCGTCTAAAAAAGTATCCACTGATTATTTGCAGTAAAAGCCCCTTCTGTATTATCATAAGAAGGGGCTTTTTACTGGGTGCTTTAGCTTAGTTCTACTAGAGGTAAATAAAATACTTTAGTATGCTTTTTTGAATGATAATTACTATAGATTTACTAATTATCAAATAAAAAAGATACAATATTTAATTAATATACAGTATTGTCAATTATAGTATTTGTTTACAGGTTGCAGTGTAAATAAATCCAATGATATTTTTCGATGCCCCTTTTAGGAGTTGGCATGTAATATCCCTTTTGGGGATTGTTCAAACCGCTAGTTTACTAGTGGTTTTGATTGTTTTTTATGGTATTATTTTTCGAAGGGAGTACGGTTTGATTTTGTAATATCTGATAAAAGAGGAAGAAGATATTCCATTTGTTTACTGGTAAGTTTTTGTAAGTGTTCTTCTATTTCGCCATAAAGCTTTGGGTTTTTAATATTATCATTAAAAAAGTCTTTGGGATGAATTTTTAAATATTCACAAATATAAAAAAAACCACTCATAGATGGAAAGGTTCTTCCATTTTCAATCAGATTAATATAGTTTTCATTTTGACCAATGGCAAGGCTCATTTCACGAGCAGATACAGGAATCTGATTACGCAATTCAGATAATCTCTTATAAAATAAATCTTCATACATCATTATCACCTCGTTCTGTAAAAAACTATACTATTAGTTTTAGCAGAAATATAATAAATAATAATGTATTAGTATTGAAATAAAATATTTATTATTGTATAATGATAAAATACATTATATAATAATGTATTTTACTGTCATAAGAGTGTATTTTTATAGACGAATTATAATAAAAAGTCTATCCCATCCCAATGATTTTTTACTCTATTATGGCAGTAATATCACAAAATATCAAAAAAAGTCTTCTATTATGCTAGAAGGCTTTTTCATATTGGTAAATCAATAAAATCCTCAGCTATGCTGAGGAAGTCAGAGAGCTTTAGCACATATAAGTTGGGAATATAAATATCATATTGTATTTGTGCCAGAGTATAGAAGAGAGATACTATATGGAAAAATGAAAGATAAAATAGAGAAAATACTTAGACAATGATGTGAAACAAAAGCAAATGATAGGGTCAGAATGTTGTCCAGATCATATATATATGATGATTAGTATACCACTCAAATACAGTGTGTCAGAAATAGTTGGATATTTGAAAAGGAAAAGTTCTTTCATTATTTTTGATAGCCATTCAAATTTAAAATACAAATATGAAAATAGAACGTTTTGGTGTAAAAGATATTATGTTGATAAAGTTGGGAAAAACATAAAAAATATGTGAATAATCCGTGAAATCAAGACTGTATCACAGATCAAATCAGTTGCAGTGAGTATATTGACCTGTTTGCGAGTGAAAAAGTAAAAGCAAACAAATAAAAATAGTTGCCAAATACGGCAGTTGGGGAAGTAGAGAGGTTGGAGGACTTTCAAAGTACTTAGCGTTGTTGCTAACAGCCGTTTCTAGAGGAAGAGCAAACGATCCACTAAGCCGGTGGTTCTGATTTGATTACTTTAGTGTAGAAGTCTGTAATAATCTGTGGGTTTTATGGGTGAGATGAAAGCTTAAGCAAAAGCATATAAAATAAGGATATTCAAAAATATAATCATCATAAAGAAAAGAGCGGTGCTCTATGACAGACAGCTAGCTTATCACATACAAAATGGGTGTGCAAGTATCATACTTTAAAGTATAGGAAGAAAACATTTATTGTCAATTGGGGGAAAGAGAACCAAAAGATTATAAAAGATTTGTGTAATGGAAAGGAATAGAAATTATAGAAGGGTACATAACATGGGATTGTGTAAAAATGAGTATATCATCGTTTATGGAATATCTGAAGAGTAAAAGTGTAAATCATGTTCAATGGATATGCAATTTTGAAATAGAAATTTGGCAATGGAAAGCAGAATACTATATGAGTACAGTTGGATGAAATACAGCAACAATTTAAAAACAAATAACAGAACAATACAAAACTGGATGTGACCTGACCACAAAAGAATAGACGAGCAGCAAAGAATGCTACTACCAAGACTTGAATCAAGTAAAAGCCAGCATCTAAAGGATGCTGGCTTTTTTATATGCTCTTATAGATCTGGAACAAACCACATTCTTTAGGCATGGTTATAATTTTATTATGCTTCTTTGAATTGGTCAGTACCAACACCACAAAGTGGACAAACCCAATCAGCAGGTAATTTGTCAAATGGCGTACCAGGTGCAATACCATGTTCTGGATCGCCTACAGCAGGATCGTAAATATATCCGCAAACTTCACATTCATATTTTTTCATATTTTTTCTCACCTTTCTATTATTCTATTTATAATAATGATTACATCATACAATAAGCAACAATTTCAAAATCTTCTGGAATTTCCGGAGCGTCGGCAGGTGTTTCTAATTTCCATGTTAGATTAAATAGCGTACTGCCAACAATGGCTTCAAAGAAGAACATGATGACGCCGGCGTCAATTTTTTCTTCATAAGTATTTGTATTTTCGTCTTTTCTAACAGCAAGAATCACTTTTCCTCCTACCATCAGAAAACGCCAAGGTTGTCTGTTTAATGTAGAAGGGGCTAATTTTGCAAAAGCGAATGCTTCTAAAACGCCTCTTTCTTCTAATACAGCAGCGTCAGCTCCATTGCCCCATTTATCAATGTAAACCATTTCATCCAAGTCTAATTTGTAAGCAGGGTTTAAAGAAACAGACGCGCCTTTTTTTGGTGCGTTTGCATCATAGCCTAATGCAATGAGAGCAACTACTTCTTTATCTGAAACAATATTTAATTTTTCTTTGACTGTTTTACTGTCTTGGAATGTAATCCAGCAGGAAGCAACACCCAATTCAGTAGCTTTTAATATCATGCCTTCTCCAATGTATCCAGCATTTTCAATATAACGCTCAGCTTTGTCAGAAAGCAAAAGGATATAATGTGGCGCATCTAACATATTACCTTGATATCCGGCTACACCATCTAAAGCAAGATATGCTTCGCTGTTAGAAAGAATACGCACATCAATGCTGATAGAATCACTGATTTTTGTACATTCTTGTGCATAGTCTTTGATAGCCTTCAATTTTTTTGTATCAACAGCTTCCTTTTTGTATTCTCTGACAGATTTTGTAGTCAGAATCAAATTTTGGTAATCCATTATCATTCTCCTTTACCAATTATGTTTATATGCTAAACGATAATAATTATTATTTATAAATATATGGTATCAGATAACAGTAGAAAGTGCAAGCTTTTTTCGATAAATTTATGAAAAATACTTTATAAAATACATTTTAAACATACTTTTTATTTTTTATACAAACATATTGCTAACATAAAACAGCATTGTATTTTTCACGCAGTACGGCAATTTCTTTTGCGTAGCCCTCTAACTCATTTGGAGTTTCCAAATAAAAAGGCAAATGACATAATTTAGGATGAGTTATGATACGAACAAGAGCCTCTATGCCAATATAGCCTCCTCCTATCACTTCATGCCTGTCTTTGTGACTTTTATAAGGATTTTTACTGTCATTTAGATGAATGGCTTTTAACTTTTCTAATCCTATTATAGCGTCAAATTCATTTAAAACGGCGTCTAAATGGTTTACAATGTCATATCCTCCGTCATAAACATGACAAGTATCCAGGCAAATGCCTAGTTTGTCAGAAAGATCCACTTTATCCAATATTGCTTTAAGTTCTTCAAAAGACCTGCCCACTTCACTACCTTTTCCAGACATGGTTTCTAAAAGAACAGTTGTTGTTTGCTCCGGCTTTAAAACTTTGTTTAGCATATCTGCAATCAAATTAATTCCCTTTTCTACGCCTTGTTTAACATGGCTGCCCGGGTGAAAATTATAATAATTATGGGGCAAAAGCTCCATTCTTTCTAAGTCATCTTTCATAGTTTCCAATGCAAATTGTCGGATGGAAGGATCCGCAGAACAGGGATTTAGCGTGTAGGGAGCATGGGCTGTCAAAGGAGCAAAGCGATGTTGCTTTAATATATTGCAAAGTCCGGCAATATCTTGTTGGTCAATTTGTTTTGCTTTTGCGCCGCGAGGATTTCTTGTAAAAAACTGAAATGTATTTGCGTTGATAGAAAGCGCCTCTTTACCCATGTTTGTAAATCCTTTTGCAGAGGACAGATGACATCCTATATTCAACATATTTTATTTCCTTTCTGTTTTATATGTTTGGCTGCAAACACATTATACGGATATTTTCTATTTTTGGCAACTGTTTTTATAGAATAAAATATTTTTAGAAAAGACAAAACAGATTAGATTTTTTATGGTATAATGGGAAAGGAATATCAGTATGATTCATATACTGATAAAGCAGAAAAGTAATCATAAAAAATGTCGGATAGGATGGAAGTATATGGAATGGATAAAAAGTTTTTTTGGCGATTTGGGAATCACAGATTTTATGCGTCCGACGGTGGGATTGTTTGACCTGTTGGATATTTTTATTGTGGCTTATATTATTTATAAAATCATATTTTGGATTAAAGAAACAAGAGCATGGGTGCTTTTTAAAGGAATACTTGTCATATTTGTGTTTGCAGCAGTATCGCAAATATTGCAGTTAAATACAATTATGTGGATATTGACAAACACCATTTCCGTAGGTATCATTGCTGTCATTGTGGTATTTCAGCCGGAGTTGAGAAAAGCGCTGGAGGAGCTGGGAAAAGGAAAAGCTTTTTTCTTTTTGAACAATTTGGCAAAGGCGGATAATGAAAGCACAGAAGAAAAGGTAGCAAATCGTACTGTTGATGAAATATTAAAAGCGGCAGATAAAATGGCCGCTGTCAAAACAGGCGCTTTAATACTTATTGAACAAGAGGTGCCATTGGGGGATTTTGAAAGAACAGGAATTGCTATAGATGGGGTAGTATCGAGCCAGCTTTTGATTAATATTTTTGAACATAATACGCCTTTACATGATGGCGCTGTGATTATTAGAAACAATCGTGTGGCGGCGGCCACTTGCTTTTTGCCTTTGACAGAAAGCAATGATATCAGCATGGAACTGGGTACAAGACATAGAGCGGCCATTGGAGCCAGTGAAGTTTCTGATGCTTATGTAATTGTTGTTTCAGAAGAAACAGGAGCTATTTCTATGGCAAAAGGCGGTACGTTGTATCGTAATGTGACAACGGATTCTTTGCGAAAAATGCTTTCCGGAACAACAAAATCTGCCAAAAGAAAATTGGTATTATGGAAAGGAAGACAGGCAAAATGAAAAAATTGCAAGAGCTGATTATGAAAGATGTGGGTTGGAAGCTTCTTTCTCTTGCCATTGCCATTATACTTTGGTTTATGGTAATTAATATAGAGCATCCTGTCACTACAAGAATATATACACAAACGCTTTCTTTAGAAAATATAGATGCTTTGACACAACAAGGGCTGACTGTATTAAATAAGCAGCAATTAGAGGATATGAAGGTATCTGCTAAAATCAAAGCACAAAGAACTTCTTTAGACAGGCTAACACAATATAAAAGCAATATTAAAGCAACCATTGATTTAAATAATATGAAAGAGGCGCAATCCGGAGATACCATCTCGGCAGATATTTCTTTTGTCATACCGGAAGGCTTGGGAACAGGATTTGAAATAGTAAGCCAGTCCCCGGAAAAAGCAGACGTTGTTATAGAAAGACTTTCCACTAAAAAAATGCCCATTCAAGTACACATCACAGGAGAAGCCGGCAGTGGATATACAACATTGCAACCGCAAATTTCACCGAATTCTGTACAGATTTCCGGAGCGGCTTCCATAATTGATTCCGTAAAAACAGTGCAGGTAAATGTAGATTTGCAGCAAGCTTCAGAGGACATTGTTGTAACAGCGGTGCCTACAGCTTATGATGAAAGTGGAAAACGGGTGGAAGGCATTACCATGGATATATCAAAGGTGCATGTTTCTGTAGGCGTGCAAAAAAATAAAACAGTTGCTGTCACAGTCAATGCAGAAGGCATTCCGGCTGAGGGATATGAAGTGTCCGGCATTACATGGTCTCCAAAAACCATTACTGTGTCCGGAAGTGAAACGGCATTGAACAAATTCGATATTTTGGAATTACCTTCGGTAGATGTTACAGACGCTCAAAATGATGTTACACAATATATTACACTGCATGAACTATTGCCTGATGGAGTGATGCTAGGAGGCAATATGCCTGTGGAGGCAGAGGTATCTGTGACAATACAGCAGACACAGCAGCAACAAATTATAGTACAAAGTGGTCAGATTACTTTAAACGGAGCAGATGAAACAAAATATGATTATGTTCTCTCAGAAAACAATGTTTCTCTTAGCTTGACAGGGCAGGCGGGAGAATTAGCCGATATTACAACAGGAAGCGTTGCTGTGATGGCGGATGTAACCGATTTGGCAGCAGGAGAGCATAGTATTGCCTTAGAAGTAGATTTGCCCGATGGTGTAACATTGTTGGGAGAAAAACCTACTGTTACAATTACAATTACACAAAAAGAAGAAGAAAATGAAACTTTGCCAGAAATAGAACAGCAGCCCCAAGAGGATACTGTACAGCCGCCTGATGCTGAAGAAGAACAACTGCCATCAGAAGAAGAATAATTATTGAGGAGGAAGTAACAATGGGAATATTGTTTGGTACAGATGGTGTACGAGGCATTGCAAATACTGAATTAACAGGTCAAAGAGCCTATGAATTAGGCAGGGCGGGAGCCTATGTTTTGACAAAAGAAAAAAAACATACCCCAAGGATATTGGTGGGATTGGATACCCGATTGTCGGCAGATATGCTGGAATCAGCGTTGATAGCAGGCATTTGTTCTGTGGGAGCGGAGGCAATACAGGTGGGGATTGTGCCTACGCCGGCCATTGCTTATTTGGTAAGGAAGTATAAAGTCGATGCAGGCGTTATGATTTCTGCTTCACATAATCCTGTAGAATATAATGGTATTAAGTTTTTTAACAGTTTGGGCTATAAGCTGAGAGATGAACTGGAAGAAGAAATTGAAGATATTATATTTCATCGTATGAATACACTGCCACAGCCAATAGGAGGAGAAATTGGCATTCGCTCCGTTGCAGAAGATGCACTGGAAGATTATATTTCTTTTTTGGAGCAATCAACAGATACAACATTTGAAGGTATTAAAGTAGCCATTGACTGTGCAAATGGGGCTTCCTATAAAGCGGCGCCCATTTCATTGCTGAATTTAAAGGCGAGGCTTTGCATTATACACAATGAGCCTGACGGTACAAATATCAACCAAAATTGCGGCTCTACTCATATGGAGGATTTGTGTTCTTTTGTGCAGGAAAACAATGCAGATGTGGGCTTTGCTTTTGACGGTGATGCGGATAGATGTTTGGCGGTAGATGAAAAGGGAAATTTGATTGACGGAGATAAAATACTTGCTATTTGCGGCATGGCTATGAAAGAAGCAGGTATTTTAAGAAACAATACTATTGTGGCTACAGTTATGTCTAACATGGGACTGTCTGTACTGGGAAAACAAAAAGGCATACAGATTGAACAAACCAGTGTTGGAGACAGGTATGTTTTAGAAAGAATGATTGAAAAGAATTATAATTTAGGAGGGGAGCAATCAGGTCATGTGATTTTTTTAGACCATAATACTACAGGAGATGGCATTTTGACTGCAATACAGTTTTTGACAGTGATGAAAAAAACAGGTAAAAAAGCGTCTGAACTAGCGGACATGATGGAAACCATGCCACAGGTGCTTGTGAATGCGAAAGTAGATAATAACAAAAAAAATGATTACATGAAAGTAATAGAAATTAAAGAAGCCATTGAGGGACTAAATGCAAAATTTAATGGAGAAGGCAGGGTATTGATACGTACTTCCGGTACAGAACCCCTCATTCGTGTGATGATAGAAGGAAAAGACTTGGAAATTATGAAAAAAGAAGCACAAAAATTGGCGGAATTGATTAGTGAAAAACTAAAGTAGTAAATATATGAAAATTTTTGGATAATTTTTTATACAATTAAAAATATTTCACATAAAAAATAGTATTTTTAAAGTATCTAATCACTTTATTAGATACTTTTTTTATGAAGTTTTAACAAAATGTACTTGTGATATATCAAAAAAAGTTTTATAATAGTAAAAACACTATATGGTTTAAAAAACAGTATAAAAAAATAAAGGGGTGGGTGTTATGAAAAAAATTTTTGTATCTGTTTTGTTAACAGCGGGGCTTTCCGTTATGTCAGGGGGAAGTGTTTTTGGAGCAATTCCTCAGGCATACTGGCAGTATCAGCAGCCGTTTTTAGATGCGGCGGCGGCAAATAATACAGATGAAATTATCCGTTTAGGCACAGAAATTTCAAGTTTATTTGTAAATGCACCAAATGATGCAGACAAAGCGGGAATATTATATTCTACATATGAAAAAATGTATCCAGCTTATGAAAAAAAAGGAAATTATGAAAAGGCCATTGCTTGTTTAAAGGCTTTGATTCCTTATGGTCAACAGCTTGGATTTTCTGACGGTGTGAAAATTGCAAAAGAAAGAATACAAAAAATTGACCCAATGACAGAAGTATATGCTTTGACACAAAACACAAATACAACGCCATATTATGGCATGAAAAATGAGCCAAAATCAGGTATTTATTTTGGAAGAGTACAGTCGGAAACAGCAGAGCCGGCAAGCTCTCAAGAAGGCATTGTTTCTTTTTATGTAGAATGTCTTCAGGAGGATATAAAAGAGTATGATTATTTGATTCGACCATATGCAGATGGCAAAAGAGTGATACATATTGCACTGAATATGCCTCAGGAAAATGATTCTTTGAAAAAAGTTTTGGATAGTTCCTCCGACTCCTACTTGCAAAGTACTATGCAATATTTATCTTCTTTAAATTGCCCTGTCCTTTTGAGAATTGGCGGAGAAATGGATGTTTGGACAAATTTGGCAGACCCTGCTCTGTTTAAAGAGGCATATATTAAAATTGCTACTATAGCTAGAAATCATGCTTCTAATGTAGCATTGCTGTTTTCTCCCAATATTGTGTCCAACTGGAATGTAGAGCAAGAGCAATATTATCCCGGTGACCAATATGTAGACTGGGTAGGCGTATCGTTGTATTATAACAAATATCGCAATGCTTCTAATCCAACAGCAATGGAGGATTTTGAGGAAATGTATTATGGAAATGGCATTTATTCTCATCCATTGACAGCATTGAAAAAAATTGTAGACTGCTATGGAGACAGAAAACCAATCATTATTACAGAAGGCGGTGCGGGACACCATATTTCAGGCAGTGGAGTAGACTTAACCGGCTATGCTCAAAACAGATTAAAAGAATTTTATACTTATGTGAACATGGTTTATCCTCAGGTAAAGGGCGCTATTTATTTTGACGCGGATTTAGGAGAAAGCAATGAGTATGTGTATGCATTGAGTCAAAATGCAGCAGTAAATACAACTTATAAAAATACAATTTCTAATAACAAAGGTGCTTTGTCTACAATTGGTGCAACGCCAATGGCTTATGTAAAAGCAGAGGCGTATCAAGATACTTTGGATACAATTTCATTGTATGGATATTGCGCTTTGCCAAGCGACAGCGGTGTGACAGTAACTTACACATTAGATGACGCTGTGATTGCAACACAGACTCAAATGCCTTATGGCTGTGAAATACAAAAAAATGCGCTTACACAAGGAAGTCATACTTTGACGGTTACATTTAAAGGCGGAAATGGATATGAAAAAATAAAAAATTTTGTTCTCACAAAAGATGCAAGTGGCGTTGTGACAATAAAATCAAAATAATTTTTATAAAAAGGCTGAGGCGTTCTGAAATATTTCAGAACGCTTTTTGATATTTACAGATAATAACATATTGACTGAAAGCAGAATAATATTGCAATATTGTATTTTTGCTAAATTCAAATAAAACAGATAAATAAAATAATGCAACTTTTTTTGAATATATCAATATTTTAAAGATATGATGATAAAGATTGTCTTTAGGGGATGTAAAGCTGTGATTGCAACACAGACTCAAATACCTTATGGCTATGAAATACAAAAAAAC
>DVLQ01000074.1 GCA_018715395.1 Candidatus Coprocola pullicola
AAAGAAAGAAGAAAAATATTTTGAGGCATTACAAAAGCAATGTGTGATTACAGGACAAGGATATGAGTGTGACTGCCCTTTCTGCGGAGGATATGCCATTGTTGCCAAAAGTATGGATGGAACAGTCAGAATACTTTGTACAAAGTGTAAGACAAATATGAGGATATAAAGACGGAAGGAATCATTTGTTGACAAGGACTCACAGATATGAAAAATCTGTGAGTTTTTTGTATTAGAAGGGAGCAAAAAAATGAAAGAGGAAAAAGTTTATAAAGATAATTTTTCTGCAAACTTTACAAAGCAGGACAAATTTATACAGTTTATGAAAGAAAGGGAGGCAAATTCAGAATGGAGAAAGCTAAAAACAAAAGAGCTAAATTTTTTATCGGTAGAAAACGGTCATATGCAGTATATTTTAGATTATTTTCGGAAAAGAGGCAAAGAAGAGTTATTAGAAGACACCATACAAAATACAGGTCTGCTTCTAAAGCAGGAAGAGGAGCTGTATCCCATTCGAAATTGTGCTATAAAAACTATTTTTGAAAGGGCAAGAATCAGCGGAAATGCTTTGATGAAGGTATCCAAAGAGGTATTAGCAAATATGTTAAATGAATGCATGAATGTAACAAACGGTATTTCTTTACTAAAATTTTGTGAAGGAAAAATATCTGCAATACATGGTGGAGACCCATCTGAATATGCCATATTGGAGATGCCTGCGTTATTTGAAATTACACAATTATATTTAGAAAAACATTTTAAAGGCTATTTGTTTTTAGAAGCGTCTTATGACCATTCTTTTGTCAGTGCTTGGTGGGAATTGCCAGAGGATGAAACTTTGGTAAGGGTCTATAAAAAAGAATTGGAAAAAATGGGACTAACAGTATCTGATATAAAGCCAGCGTTACGGCTGACCACATCAGATACCGGTATATCTGGTGCCAATTTATTTCCTATGCTTTATATCAATGGAGGAACAAAAAGCATACCTTTAGGCGGTGCATTAAAGCTGGAGCATAAAAGAGGTGCAACACTGGAGGAATTTGAAAAAAGGCTGTCTATGATATATGCACAATATACAAAGGCAATAGAGGGTTTAGAAAGGTTGCTTGCCATTGAACTGGAATATCCTGTCAATACAATGATAGGTGTGATGAAAAAAATCGGGATTCCAAAAAAAACAGCTTTTGATGTGATAGAGTTTTTTAGAGAACATCAAGGGAATAACCCCTGTACAGCACATGATGTTTATTATGCTATGACAGAAGTGATTTTTTTGATGCAATGCCGTAAAGCATCTGGAACAAAAATAGCACATATGGAAGAGATGATTGCTCGGGCATTGGGTGTAAAATGGCAAGAATTTGACATAGCAGGAGAACAAAAATGGTGAGGATGATGATATGATATTAGATTTGAATTATACCCCAAAGGAATTGGTATATACAGCCGCACTGACAGAGGAAGAATGGTTATTATATCGCAGAAATGGTTTTGGCGGAAGTGATATTGGAGCAGTATATGGCTGCTCTCCCTTTCAGACTGCAAAGGAGCTGTATTATGAAAAGAAGGGAATGTACAAAAACACTTCCAAAAACTGGGTAGCAATGGAGGTAGGACATAGATTGGAAGACTTAGTTGCAGAAATATTTCAAAGGAAAACAGGCTATTTGCTGGAAAAACCGGATATTATGTACCAGCATCCCCTTTTTCCTTTTATGTTAGCTGATATAGACCGTTTTTATGTTACACCAGAAGGCAATACTGGTGTATTAGAAATAAAAACATCTCATTATTTTAACAAAGCAAAGTGGGAAGACAATGGGATTCCTTATCATTATGAGCTGCAGGTAAGACATTATTTGGCTGTTACAAATTTAGAAGAAGCTTATATTTGCTGTTTATTTGGCAATCAGGAAGGGGATTTCATTATGAGACGGATAGAACGAGATTTAGTAAAAGAAGAGGATTTGATTTTTTCAGAAGAATACTTTTGGGAAACATTTATTTTGGGAAATCAAGAACCACCCTATGTAGAAAATCCCGATATGGTATTAAAAAGTATGGAAAAGCATATTACAGCAAAGCCGGAAATAGAACCATATGAATTAGAAGAATCAGATGAAACCATTCTTTGTACTATTTTAGAGCTAAAAAAGAAAAAAGCAAATTTAGAAAAGCAGGCGAGAATGCTGGGAGCAGAGATAAAAGCCTATTCTATACCCATAATAGAAAAAATGGGTGAAAAATGCTATGGGGAATATCATACGGATAAAGGAGATTTTGGTATATTTTATATGCCAAAAGAAAGTGTTTGTATATCGGCTGAAGCCTTAGAGCGATTGAAAATGGAGCATAGACATATTTATGATATTTATGCAAGCAAAAAAGTCAGCCGTAATTTCGTTATAAAAGAATTAAAAAAGAAGAGATAGGAAGGATATATATGATATGTCAATATGAAAAAACAATTTTTAAAAACGAAGAAAATGGATATTGTATTTTTTCTTTTTCAACAGAGGAAAATACAGTTCCAAAATCAGCAAGAAATAATAAAACTTCAGGGAAAAGAATCTGTTTCACAGGAGTGGGATATCATTTGCCCAGTCATACAGAGGTAGATATGGAGCTTATAGGAAAATGGGAGCAAACAGGCAAATATGGTACCCAGTTTATGATTGAAAAATGTGTAGAGCATATACCAAAAACAAAAGAAGGATTGTATCATTACTTTTCTTCAGGAGCAATCAAAGGCATTGGAAAAAGCCTGGCAAAATCCATTGTAGAAACATTTGGTGAGCAAGCTCTTGATATACTGGAAAAAAATCCGCAAAGATATTTGGAAATAAAAGGGATTACGGCAAAGAAGCTGATAGATATACAAAAGACATATTTATCTACAAAGGACTTGCAGGAAATTGTCAGCCAGCTGGCACCTTTTCAAATCGGCATTAAAAAAGCAATGAAAATACAACAGGCTTTTGGCTCTCAGGCATTGGAAGTCATAAAAGAACAACCTTATAAATTGTGTGATATCAAAGGGTTTGGCTTTTTAACAGTAGATGAAATAGCCCATGCTTTCCATGCTAAGTTGGATGACCCTAAGCGTATCAAAAGCTGTTTATATTATGTATTAGAAACAGCAGGTATACAAGGACATCTTTTTCTGCCTGCTATGGAGCTGCTGGATAGAGCATATACTCTGTTAAATCATGAAAAAGAAGCAGTCGCAAAAGAACAGATAAAAGAGGAAATCAGAGCGTTATCTTTCCTTTCTCTTTTTATTGCAGAAAAGGGCAATGTTTATTTACCCCATTATTATACATATGAACGGGAAGCAGCAGAAGCAATTGTAAAATTGATTGCAAAAGAAGGCAAAGAGGACAGTACATTGGAGCAGGCAATCAAAAGCACAGAAAAAAAGTTTTCTATTGTATTATCAGCCTCTCAAAAACAAGCAATTAAAACAAGTATGCAAAATAAAGTATCTATCATAACAGGAGGTCCTGGTACTGGAAAAACAACAGTATTAAAGGTGATACTTTCTATTTATCAACAAAGGAATCAAAAAAATAAGGTTTTATTATTGGCTCCCACAGGACGGGCAAGCAGAAGAATGGCAGAAAGTACAGGTTATGAACAAAGCAGTACCATTCATAAGGCATTGGGGTTATTTGAACAGAATAAAGATAGGAATGAAAGAAAAATACTGGATTGTGATTTTGTAATTGTAGATGAAGTATCTATGCTAGATATGTATGTAGCAAAAGAACTCTTTACAAGCCTGCCAAAAGGTACAAAACTGCTTTTGGTTGGAGATGTGGACCAGCTTCCTTCTGTTGGAGCAGGAAATGTATTTAGAGAGATGATTTTATGTGAAAAAATACCTGTAACAATATTGGAAACAGTATTTAGACAAGCAGAAACCAGCAGTATTGCATTGAATGCACATAAAATCAACCAAGGTGAAATAAAGCTGCTGTATGATGATGATTTTGTGCTGATACAGTTAGATAAGGAGCAGCAGGTTATAGAAAAAATGAAACAATGCTATTTGGAAGAGGTCAAAAAATATGGCATTGAAGGTGTACAAATACTAACTCCTTTTAAAAGCAGAAGCAATATTTCTTCAAAAGTATTAAATGAAGTGCTGCAGGATTTTATAAACCCTAAAAAACCAGGTGTTTCAGAGATTAACGTAGGCTTTCGAAAATTTCGGCTGGGTGATAAGGTGATGCAGATTCAGAATAAAGAGTATATTAGCAACGGGGAAATGGGTTTTATCACCGGGATACAGCCAGTGGATAAAAAAGTACAAATTACATTTTCTGATAATAGAGTGGTTGTATACGGAACAGATGATTTATCCATGATTGAATTGGCCTATGCCATTACAATACATAAATCCCAGGGCTGTGAATACAGCAGTATAATACTTCCTATGCTAACCTCTTTTTACATTATGCTAAAAAGAAATTTATTGTATACAGCTGTTACAAGAGGAAAACAAAGGGTAACAATGATAGGGCAAAAAAAGGCAATTGTCATGGCAATCAAAAAAGCAGATACAGCACAAAGAAATACACTGCTCAAGCAAAGAATTCAATTTTATTTCAATGAGAAAAATATGGTACCAAAAGCAATATCAAAAAAAGAAAGTTATCCAAAACAAATACAATTATAAAAGAAAGGAAGATACGGTATGACAAATAAAATGAACAACAATGAGGCGATTATGAACTTAAATAAAATAGAAGGCTTTCAGCCAAGTGACTTTTTAAGAACATTAAAAAAAGAGGATAATACGGAAGAGTTTTATTTGGATGTAAAATACCGCAAATTATGGTTTCGTATGGCACATCCTGAAGGAAAAATCAAAAAAAATATTATTACACTGAATGATAAAATGGCCATTATTGAGGCTCGTGTCTATTTAAACAGAGCAGATGATGAAGATTCTTTTGTAGGGAGTGCCATTGCTCAAAGATATTATGACCCTTCTACAACATATGGACAAAGATATGCAGAATGTGCTGAAACGGCAGCGGCAGGAAGGGCATTGGCGGAAGCTGGATTTGGTTCTCAGTTTGCAAATGCAGACGATGTGCCAGAGCCAACCCCAGTGGATGCACCGCTTATTTTAGAAAATGGAAAAGAAACAAAATCAGAACAAAAGGTGAAAAAAGAAGTGAAACAAGAAGATAAAGAATTTCATAAAGAATCTCAGCAACAGATAGTATCTAAAGAAGAAAATAACAATGCTTCTATAAAAGTCGCAACCACAACAGAAGAAAAAAACAATCCCTTGACAGAAAAAGCAATACCAGTTACAGAAAGTATGGCGGAAGAAAAAAACGAAGAAACAGCTTCCCATAAGGAGCAGCCAAAGCAAACCCTTTTAAATACTGCTTTTTTAGAGGAAGAATATACTGAAAATGAGGAGATTTTAGAAACATTGACATTGGAAGAAGCAATGCATATGAAATCTTGTGTAGGTATTTCAAAGGGACGTGAATTGCAAACACTGGACGAAAATACATTGCGGTGGATTGCAACAAGATATAGAGGCAATCAGGTGCAGATGAAAGCGGCTGCAATATTGCTTTTAAAATCTGGGCATTATGGAAAGAAGGTATGACATAGTATGTATCCATTTCATAGCTATGATATAATAAAACTTTTAGATTTAAAAATAAGACACAGAAATGAAAGCAGTGTGGATGTAAATTGTCCGTTTTGTGGAGATACCAGAGGGAAAATGAATATTCATTTAAAAAAAGAAGTATATCGCTGTAATTATTGTGATAAAAGCGGAAACCTAGTTACTTTATATGCTGATTTCTATGGTATGTCAAACAAAACAGCCTATGGGGAAATCTGTGAACGTCTGCATAAGCCATATACTTACAAAAAGCAATATAGTACCTATAGTAGAGAGGAAAAAGAAAGGAATGAAATTGCTCCTTTAGAAGTAAGACATAAAACATATGGCGTTTTTTTATCTTTGCTTACACTAAAAGAGGAACACAGAAAACATCTGGAATGCAGAGGACTGACAAAGGAACAAATAGAATTCTGCGGGTTTAAAAGTACTCCAGAAGAAGAAAGCAAAGAGATGATTGACGAATTGCTGCGGCAGAATTGTACATTAAAAGGGGTTCCTGGTTTTTATTTGAATACATCGGGAAATTGGGCTATGAACTTCAAAAGCAGCTCTGCAGGTATATTGATACCCATCTGTTCTATAGATAAAAGGATAGAGGCTTTTCAAATTCGGTTAAATCAAATTTGGAAAAATGGTACAAAATATATTTGGTATTCCAGTGCTGGTAAAAACAATGGCACTTCCAGCGGCAGTCCTGTCCATTTTATGGGCAATCCCAATGATACAACGATTTATGTTACAGAAGGAGGATTAAAGGCAACGGTTGCCCATTATTTGTCGGGAGGTAAAACATTCATGGCTGTGGCAGGAGCAAATCATTATAAAAATACCATTCCTATATTCAAACAGTTAAAAGAAAATGGTACAAAAAGAATATTGCTTGCTTATGATATGGATAGATTTACAAATATTTATGTCATGAACGGTTATAAAAAACTGTTAAAGCTAGTGGCTTGTTATCCATTTTTTGTGCAGTCATTGGTATGGGACAAAAGGTACAAAGGGATAGATGATATTTTATTGCAGAAGCGGTGAATAAAAGCTTTGCAGGAAAGAAGGAATATAATATATGGATACATTTTATAAAGAATTGGAAGACATTATTTTTGATGAAATGACAATGATATATGAAGATACTTCATTCAGTCATAGCATAGGAGAAATCAGATTTTTTGCACTGTCTGATTTATGCAATGTGATGAAAAGGTATTGTAGTTATGGTTTTACAAATCAATTATTAATTCCAATATGCATAAAAAAAATAGATTTTATAAAAAAAGCGGTTTCAAAAGCAGAAATAAAAAGGATATTATCATTTGAAAAACCTGTGTATTATGGCAATCAGTTTGTTGGCAGTACATATCATATTCCAGAGGAAGAGCTGATGATGCTGTCTTTGACTTCTTTGGAGGCTCCTCTCACCGAAAGGGGTTATAAAAGAATGGAAGAGCTGTTTGCATTATGGTATGGAAAAAAGATAGAAGAAGCAGAAAGGGATATACGGAACAATTTGAGAAAAGGAACAGAATATAGTATAATAAAAAAAGAGGAGTAAGGAGGAAAACAATGTATACAGTAAAAACATGGGAAGAACTGGAAATACAAGATGATTTCTTATTTTCAAAGGTGATGCGGGATAAAGAAATCTGCAAAATCACATTGGAGAAATTGCTGCATATCAAAATTAAAGATTTAAAATATATAGAAGAGCAAAAAAACATTGACATTGCTTTTGAGTCCAAAAGTGTCCGCCTAGATGTTTATGTGGAAGACGAGGACAGGGTGTTCAATGTAGAAATGCAGACAACAGCTCAAAAGGATTTGGCAAAAAGAAGCCGATATTATCAAGGCATGATAGATTTGAATATCATTGAAAAGGGAGCGTATTATAAAAATTTAA
>DVLQ01000075.1 GCA_018715395.1 Candidatus Coprocola pullicola
CAACACCACATTGATTGAATGGCTCAATTCTCCTATTGTGTATCAAAGCTGTGCAGAAATAGAAGATATCCGCATTTTGGCAAAACAATCTTTTCAACCTCGTGCCGGTGTTTATCATTATTTGCATACTGCCGTAAAAACGTGGAAAAAACAACTGCAAACAGAACAGGTAAAAGCAAAAAAGTACTTTTATGTTCTGCGTCCTGTGTTAGCCTGTCTTTGGATATTAGACTATCAAACACCTCCTCCGGTATCTTTTTTTGACCTTACACAAAGCCACTTGCCTTCTTATCTTACTCAAACAGTAAATCATTTGGTGACATTAAAACAAACATTATCTGAAAAAGATAGAATTTCTCATATTCCGCAACTGGATGCTTTTTTATTAAACCAGATTGAAATCATTAGCCACGCTGTGCAAAACTTACCGCCCACCAAGAAAATTTCTTGGAAACCTTTTAATCATATATTTCAAAAATTACTGTACTGTAATACATCTAAGGTTGTTCACCAATTTAACACTCCTTTGTCACAGACTCATTTTATTCAAGCCTTTAACAAGTAGATGCAAGTATAAACAGTTCGTTGCATGAATATAAATACCTTCAAATTTACTGTCTTTCTCCTAAGAAGTAAATTCCCAGTGCGGATTTTATTGGAAAAACACTTCATTTTTCAAGCCTTTGGTATATATCTAGATTTATAAAAATACAGTTTATCTATACTTTGTACTGTATTCTGATACAGCTTTATCATAATCAGTTGATCATACAACCATACATTTGAAAAAATAAAAAAGAAATTATTTGCTGTTTGATGACATACAAATTTTTTTTACTTTTTGATATTTATCTATTTTTTGAAACAAATTTTTACTTTTCTATTTGTCACAATAATGATATACTTGTATATGTTATTAGCAACCATACAAATTATTTTATTTTTTGCTTGACAAGTAAGAAGACTTATGATAAATTATTACTAAATAATAATTATTATCATTTGATATAAAATTTTAGCTATTAGGAGGGATATTATATGAGCCAAAATTTGAAAGGTACAAAAACAGAAGCAAATTTATTAGCAGCATTCGCTGGAGAATCCCAAGCTAGAAATAAATATACCTATTATGCAAGCAAAGCCAAAAAAGAAGGCTATGTTCAAATTGCAAATCTCTTTTTAGAAACAGCAGAAAACGAAAAGGAACACGCAAAAATCTGGTTTAAGCTTCTTCATGATGGTATGCCTGATACTATCGAAAATTTAAAAGACGCCGCAGCCGGCGAAAACTATGAGTGGACTGATATGTACGCTACTTTTGCAAAAGAAGCAAGAGAAGAAGGTTTTACAAAAATTGCTTATTTATTTGAAGCAGTAGGTAAAATTGAAAAAGAACATGAAGAAAGATATCGTAAGCTTTTAGCAAATATTGAAGGAGATTTGGTATTTTCAAGAGATGGGGATTGCATCTGGCAATGTGCTAACTGTGGTCACATTCATGTTGGTAAAAAAGCTCCTGAAGTGTGTCCAGTTTGCGACCATCCAAAATCTTTCTTCCAAATCAAAGCAGAAAATTATTAATTTTTATATAGAGCGGAAATTTTCATAGCACTTCCTGCAGTGGTCTTTTTTACAAAAGCTTATGCAGGGGGCATGGACTCGCCCCGAAGTGCTTAGAGTCCTATGGAGTTTTGGATTATTTCAAAGCTCATAGTCAACCAATACTTTGTGCTAACATTTTTTCGTCTGCAAAAAGTACAAAGTACATTCTATGAAGCAATTTTTGCTTTATTTCAATTTTGAGAGTCATGACTTCTTGAACAAACAAAAAACTGCTTTATCTCGTTTATATTCATGACCCAAAAAAAGCCAATCTTTTTACAGATTGGCTTTTTTCCTCTATTCTTCTATTCTTTTTTCTAAAAAAATAGGCTCTACTACTTTTCCATCTTCTTCAATATTTTTTTCAACATAATCTACTTCTTCTTTATCATTGTTGACCACTTCTTGCTGTTGTATGTTTGTATCTGTTTGTTCTGTCTTTGTAGATTCCGTTTGCTTTTGCTGCATATTGTTTTGCTTATGATAAATTACAAAATCTTCGTCTTCTTTTTTTAACAAGTCAATACCTAGTTTTAACAAAAGCAGTACAACAAGTAATGTAGGCACTTTGCTTAATATAATATAAAATGCCCAAAATACTTTTCCACCAAACCAATTAAAAAAATAGCCTATAATATTATAAATAAATGTATATATAGCTAAAATAATGCAAAACAACCCTACCCATTTTCTTCTTCTATAAAGCATAGGTTCTGCTTCTTGTTGCCAAAATGCTTTAGCAGAATCAAAAAATTCTGCATCCATACGATATCTTACCTCTTTTGTATAGCCTTTATATCGAAATGTATCAAAAAAACTATAACACCATACTACCGGCAAAACACAACTAATAATTTCCATACCGCCTCTTGTCAAAAAAATAAGCCCTATAGGAGCTAAAAATAATGACATTAAAAATACACCCTTTTTTAGCATACCTAAATACATATGACTCATTCCCGGTATCATTGCAAACAAAAACAAGAACAATTTATTTTTCTCCATACAATCCCTCTTCCCTTTTGTCTAATTTATTCAAAAAATATTGATATTTTTGTGACATATCATGCAGTAGATTTTGATTTTTCCAGCTTATCCTTTCTAATTGATATTCCAATTTTTCTACTGCTTGTGCCTGCTCAAGTGTCATCTCCCATGAAAATGCGCCTGACGTCCAAAGTACCATCGCCATGCCGGCGGCTGCAACCACTGTCCCAAAACGCTTTTGTGATAGCCATGCTGTTTTATATTTTACACGTTTTATCACACTTTTTGAAATATTGTTTTCCGATTCTAATAATGTAACTTTTTCCAGTTCCTTCAAATATTCCTCCAAGCATCTATCGCAAAAAGAAAGATGTTCGGATAATTCCAGCCTTTGCATTTGATTCGCCTTTTCTGTTATCAAAAGAAAAAAGCCCTTTGTGGTGATATGTCCATTTTGATCAAAAATAGTCATATTTTTCTTTCCTCCTTTTTCATCTTTTCTTGTAATATTTTTTTACTGCGATAAAGCTGTGTTTGTATTGTTTTTTGAGGGCGGTTTAATTCTTTGGCAATATCTGCAATCATTTTGCCCTCCAAAAAATACATACGGCTGACCAGATGATACGGCTCCTGCAAATCCAAAATATGCTGTTTCATTTTTTCTACAGCTTCTTTTTGCAGATAAATGGCTTCCGGCAAAGGAGAAGTATCTTTTTGCTCTTGACTGATTTCAATGCGTTCTCTGCGAAAATACGCGCTTTTTAAATAATCCTTTGCTTTATTTGCAGCAATTCGGGCCAGCCATGGCTTGACTGTTTCTATTTGACAGCTTTCTCTGTGGGTATAAGCGGAAAGAAATGTTTCTTGGGTTAGATTTTGTGCTTCATGATAATCTTTCACCATTTGATAACAGATTGTAAATACCAAATTTTCATATTCTTCAATGCTTTTTTGCCATTGTTGTGTTGTCATCTTTCTGCCTCCCCCCTTTTTGTCAATATTACAACAGCTTTTTTATCTACATTAATACAACGACAAAAAAGGAAAATAGACTTCAAAAAAATAAAAATTTATAAAATACAAATCATCTGCGACTTTATTGTTCAATTATATCAGCATACAGCAAACTTTGAAGAAAAGAGAGGGTTTCAATACTCTGATAAAACAGAATCCAGCTGTATTTTTTTGGGACAAAAATTCAGCCTGTCTCCAGATACCAAATCATAAAAAATACCGTTATCATTGCCTAATAGACTGTTTTTCCAAAAGTCTTCTCCGTGTAAATGACCATATAATACATGACTAATAGGATATTGTCTAAAAAGCTTTGTAAATTCAGATTCTTCTTTTTTATCATTTGTAGGCGGAAAATGGAGCAATACAATGATTTGTTTTGCTCCTGCATTTTTGGCGTGTTCTAAAGAAAGTTTTAATCTGCCCACTTCTCTGTGATATATTTTTTGATACTGTGGCGTAAAAAAAGTATCGTTTGGACAAACCCACCCTCTTGTACCACAAATAAAGACCTTTTCATATGTTGTACTGTTATTTCTTAAAAATGTGATATTGGGATATGCTTTTTGTACTTTTGAAACACTGCTCCACCAATAATCGTGATTTCCGGAAATGCAAATTTTTCTTCCGGGCAACGCCTCTATAAAATCTAAATCCGGCTTTGCTTCTTCCAGTTTTATTGCCCAGGAAATATCTCCTAAAAGTAATACGGTATCTTCTTCGGTAATGTATTTTTTCCAATTTTTTTCTAATTTTTGACTATGATTTTTCCAAACTTCTCCAAATTTTTCCATAGACTTTTTCATGCCAAAGCCTAAATGCAAATCTCCTATGGCAAACAGAGCCATTGATTATTCTCCTTCCTGTGGGGTCTGTAAAATATATTTTTCATAAAAATCCGTATCTATGATATCTTTTATTTTTTCCAATTCTATAAAATATTGCTGATAATATTTATCTCCCAAATAAATCAGTACCAATTTGTTATCCCACAAATACCATTCAAATTCTCTTGTTTCCCATAATATTTCTGCTCCATTTTCCGCTTCTACAAAAAATGTTCTTTTATTATTGTTTTTTAATATTTCAATCCATTCTTCCTTCATATTTGTTGTTTCTGTCAAAACCTGACTAAAAGGCTTTGGGTTGTCCTGCCAATAGGGAATGGGTGTAAATTGGTCTGTTTGCAATAATGTAAAGAGCATATCAAAATCTGTAATCATTTCACTTAATTGCAATACTCTGTTTTCCTCCAAACTAATTGTCACACCAGCCGCGCTATAGTTAAAAGAACCTCCTATTGGTGAAACGCTTTCTTCAAAAAATACACTGACAATTTTATCATTGGCTGTCTGCACTCTATAATCCGTATTTGCAAATATTACTTCAGGGAATTTTTGTTCTCCTGTGGTAGTATCATAAGCCTGTTCCATAAAATAAGTCAATGCACCCTTTCTAAAAAGAGCTGTTTTTTCAAAATCGCTATGCATCTGTTCTATGACTATATTTTGTTCTGTGTCTTCTGGCAGCATAGAAATACTGTCTATTTGAGGATACTCAATTTCCACTTCTGTTTGCGTTTCATTGCCTATTAAAAAATGTCCCTTTTCAATGGTATAATTTAGTCCTTGTGTTGTAAGAGGATTTTTTTCCGTTTCCTTAAAATAATTTGTTTCTAATGTGTCAAGAGGTGTGTATTGCTTTTGTTGTTGTACTTGTACTGTTTGTTGTTCAGAGGTAGTACTGCATCCGGAAATTGCAGATACTCCTATTATAAAACTGATTATATATACTAAATATTTCATTTTACTTCCTCGCGTGATTATATAGTAGTAGTGTTTATAGACCCTCTCCAAGGTCTGTATGCTATACTGTTTAGAGATACTGTGGATTGTTTTTTCTCCTGCCACTTGATGGTTATGGAAAGGCTCCAACCACAGTCTTTCTAAATACGATATAATTCTGCCATAATGTTTAATCTTTCATTAAATTCTTTTAGTTTTTCTACATCATTTGCCGACCACAAATCAATAAATTCCCTATTAATTTTGTTCATATCATCTAATTTGGCAACAAAAAAAAGATTTTGTATATTTTCTAATATATTATTGACAAGATTTTGTTTGATTTCATTCAATCTTTGTGCATTTGTAATTTCTTCTCGTATGGTAGACATTTCTTGATCCAAACGAAAAGCCGCCTCTGCACAATTTGTCAATCTTTTTTGTATAGAATCAGGGATATTTCCACTATATTTATATCGCAGCGAATGTTCCACCGTTGCCCAAAAATTCATAGCAAGGGTTCTAATTTGTATTTCTGCAAAAACCTCCCTATAGCCAAGGGCTGTGCTTAAAGGATAACGTATAATAATATGATAACTTTGATATCCACTGGGTTTTTTGTTTTTAATGTAATCTCTTTCTTCTACAATATGCATATCTTTTCCATTTCTTATTCGTATCATATCAATCACTTTATAAATATCTTCCACAAATTGACACATAATACGAATACCGGCAATATCTTCAATTTCATCTTCTATTCTGTCCGGTGAAATCTGCTTTCTTCCTGCTTTATCCATAATACTTGCCGCTTTTTTGACTCTTGCGGAAACACTTTCAATGGGACAATAGACTCCCAGATTTTTACATTCTTTTTGTATGCTTTTAAATTTTATCAGAAGTTCTGCAACAGTCTGCTCATAAGGATAAAGCAATTCTTTCCAGTTTATGATCTCCATATGCCACACCTCCATATCTTTTTATTTATTTTACAACAATTCTCAAAAAAAGCCAATACAACAGCTATATTGCCTTTTTTGTATAACTGTCCTATAATATAGATGATATTATCCAAAAAACCGTATTGGTTTTATCAGGAAGGGAGAAAAAATATGGCAGATCATAAAAAATATCGTATTGGCATTGATTTAGGAGGTACAAATATTAAAATCGGCATTGTAAATTCATCACATAAAATCATTGCACATCATTCTATCAAAACATTAGTACAACGTAGCTATCAAAAAATTATTCAAGATATGGCAGAGGCAGTATTTTTTCTTTTAAAGCAAACAGGTATTTCTCTTTGCGAATGCCAAGCACTGGGTATTGGCAGTCCCGGATGTATTGACTTTAAAAATGGCATTGTTGTTTTTGCCGGAAATCTTCACTGGGAACAAGTTCCTCTTTTGGAAGAATTAAAAAAATACATTGATTTGCCCATGGCATTATCCAACGATGCAAACTGTGCTGCATTAGGAGAAGTCATTGACGGCGCTGCAAAAGAATACAAAAATGCCGTTATGATTACATTGGGTACCGGTGTTGGAGGAGGTATCGTAATTGATAAAAAAATATTTGAAGGAGGGCATGCCGGCGGTACAGAATTAGGGCATACAACCATTATTTCCGGCGGAGAATATTGTACTTGCGGCAGACATGGCTGTTTTGAAGCATATTCTTCCGCTACAGCGCTTATTCGCGACACAAAGCGTGCTGCACAAAAACATCCCGATTCTTTGTTAAATGTTCTTTGTGATGGTAATTTAGATAATATTAATGGTATCACACCCTTTGACGCTGCAAAACAAGGCGACTTTGCGGCAAAGGAAGTCATTGAAAATTATATCAAATATTTAGGAGAAGGCATTATCAATATGGTAAATATATTTCGACCGGATGTTGTGTTATTGAGTGGAGGTGTTTGCAATCAAGGCTCCTATTTAACAGACCCATTAAATAACTACATTCAAAAATATTGTTTTGCAGGAAAAAGAGCATATATCCCTACTGTTATTCGCGCTACGCTTGGCAATGATGCAGGTATTATCGGAGCTGCTTCTATGATAGAATAAGTCAAAACAACCACTTGTCTGCTTTTTCTTTTTGTTCTTAATATCGGCAAAGATGTAGAAATAGCTAAAAAGGAAGCGTTAAAGCAAGTTGTGGAAGATGTATATGTTGACTATCAGGAGGTTAGAAAAACCATAGACAAGGAATGGAATCTGCATTTATATATAAAAACTGTATGTGTGGATGAAAGCGGCAGCAGTCGCCTTGTTTTGGATTATGATTATGAGTTTAAACAAAACCGTAACTTAAATGACTTGTAGATTTAATATTAAAAGTACAAAATCAGCGTGAGAATTTCCATGTGAAAACAAGATATAGCGAAGTAAACACAAAATCTTTCCAATCAGGATATGCATACTTATATTATGATATAAAGGAAACTGCTGATGCATTTTATGAAATTATTGATAAAGTTTGTACGGATATAAATCAGATACAATTACTTTATATGCCAGTCAGTTACAAAATGCAAGAAAATATATAAAATTAAATACAACAAATATTTCCGGTTTAAAATAGACAGAAAATCGAATACTTCTGATTTACTTCCAATTTATTTAATCAATCCGGCAGATGTTTGCGTTTCCCTAACAACATCTGGTCAAAATCTTATCAACTGAGGTGTAATCTATGAATTTTCTATTAAGTTTATCAATGACACAAATAAAAACCTTGTTAATTTTGATGTATATATGAAAATAGACACTCATGATAAAGGTGAGTATTATGTTATAAATTCAGGCTCAAATACAAAATACGCACATTTAAAAGGCGGCATATCTGATATATATAATTCATGCAAATGTATCTCTAAATCGGTTACAAGCAGTACCACAGACAATTTTAAATACATTTTGGATACAAATGGCTGTGCGAATAAAAAAATTATTTTTACTGTATCTTAAAA
>DVLQ01000076.1 GCA_018715395.1 Candidatus Coprocola pullicola
AGAATAATAAAAAATAAATTTTTTCAACAACAAATAAATACTACAAAGAGCGATATCATAAAAATGATATCGTTTTTTTATTGCTTTTAAATAGAAAACTGGTTTGAACACAGTAACATACTTATTATCAATTACTATCCTATAAAGAAATTTATAATATCATACTTATTATATTATCTGCTCAATATTTATAATAAAAAACAGCTGACAAATACTAAGTTTAAAAATTAGTTTGGAAAAAAATGAAAGTGAATCATGCAAAAGATAACACAAATTTCTTCAAAAGAGGCATATTGTAAAAATATATTTGGGAAACAAGAAACAGCTGAAAGTAGCTGCATATTATCGCATCAGTACTATAAGCAAGTAAGAAGCTGTCAAACATCCATAAAATGCTTTACAAAAATGATTCTATTTCTCTTCTTAACGGGAAAATGGAATGATTGCTAATTTATATATATATTTACATGTTTTAAATCTTTAAAGAAAAGAAAAAATGCATGAAAAGTTTATAAAACAATAGGTCTATTTTTCATAAATATCAAATCTAAAATTGAAGTTATATCTTATCAGCAGTATAATAAAAAATACGAGATTTTAAAATAATGTCACTGAGGAGAATATATACTTGATTGTTATCATGAACACGGAAAATCTTTGTTGGCAAATATGTCAGAAAAATAAATCTGATTAAAATATATAGTGTGTATACAGGATATTCAATGTATCATAGCAAACGAATTAGTACAGTAAGGGAAGGAAGATATGTCAATACGATTTTACCTAAACATCAAATGAATGAGGAAGATATTAAATTTCAGTATACTACTGCATCTATTACTTCTAAATGAAGTTAATAGAAATTATAATAGAAACTCGTATCATAGATGACAAAAGCATTCTAAAGGACAACTTTACATTCCATGAAAAACCAAAACGGGCAAACTATATTCTCTTAGCATGAATAATTCCATTGCTATGCTAGAGGCAAAAGATAATACTCACAGTATTTCTCATGGCTTACAGTCGATAATGAACTATGCGAAAACACTAGAGGCACCCTTTGCATACAGTTCTAATAGAGATGACTTTGCGGAACATGATTTCCTTACCCAGACGAAGGGAAAATTCGGTTTGAGTTTCCCACAGATCAGAAACAGGTTGCTTGGTATAAGCAGAAATCCAGTTTAACACCTCCATAGGAAATGATACTGGAATAGTATTGCCAGGATACTTATCTGCCCTGCTATTATCAAAGCAATAACGTCTTTTACTAGCGATGGCAGCGAGTTGCTATACCTCCTTTCAAATTGTGTATCGGATGCTATAAAACGGGATGAAGTGGAAGATTCTTTACTTGGCTGACCATAGTATTCTAGTAGATGAGTCTATACAACAAGATTTTGCCCTACCTAAAAAAGTCACCCACAAAATCAATATAACAAAGAATAACAAGAATATCATTACTTCTCATCAGGTCTATTTTTGTTGTACCAGCAGTTGATAGACGACGACAAGGGACATTTTTGAGATCTGTTCTTGCCGGATTTCTTCGATCTCATCATTGTAGACGAGTGTCATAGAGATTTGGCTAAGCAGAAAAGTCGATTATATCAAGGCTGTGAAGAAACTGGAAGAAACAATTTATGCACAAGGAGCGATATAAGTTATGAAAGGATCTGAAACAAAACTTGTTTATTATATGCAAGGAGCAGACAAGCGGTTTATTATTCCTGTATATCAGAGAAATTATGACTGGAAAACAGAAAACTGTAAGCAATTGTACGATGATTTAATCAAGGTAATAAGACGTGAACGAAAAAGCCATTTCTTTGGCAGCATTGTATCTGTCCATAATGATGGAGCATTTAATGAATATCTTGTAATTGATGGTCAACAGCGTTTAACTACAATTTCATTACTTTTGTTGGCGATGTACAACGTGATGAAAAATAGTATTGTTATTCCAGCAACGCCAAATTTAGCAGAAAAAATCTACAAAACCTATTTAATTGACCAATGGCAGGAGGATGATACAAGAATTAAATTAAAGCTGGTAAAGAATGATCGCAATGCCTTTAGGAAGCTATTTGATGAAGAATCTGAGCACGTTCCAGATTCTAACTTAACAATCAATTATAATTACTTCTATTGTCGCATTCAGAAAGAAGAAGTTACTTTAGATGAGCTTTACGAAGCTATTACAAAACTAGAAATTATCAATATCACACTCAATCAGGATGATAATCCACAGTTGATATTTGAGAGTCTCAATTCTACTGGAGTTGCTCTAAGCGAAGGCGATAAAATCAGAAATTTCATTCTTATGAGTCTACCTTCCAAAGAGCAGAATGAATTTTATGAAAAATATTGGAACAAAATTGAGATATGTACGGATTACGATGTGAGCACATTTGTTCGTGATTATCTCAGTGTAAAACAACAACTCATTCCGGCTATGAGTAAGGTATATTTTACATTCAAAGTATTTGTGGAAGAAAGCGGGACTGAAATCGAACCACTACTGCAAGAACTTTTAAGTTATGCCAAGTGGTATGAAATACTGCTAAAGGGAAAAACAGTCGACAAAGAACTGAATTTTTGCATTCATCGTTTAAACCGATTGGAAACAACTGTCACAAGACCATTTTTTCTTGAGATATTTCGATTGCAAACAGAAGATAAAATTTCAATTGCTGATGTAAAAGAAATTTTTTTATATACAGAAAACTATCTGTTTCGCAGAACAATTTGTGACCTTCCAACAAATGCATTAAATAAGATTTTTCTGATGCTACATCATGAGATCATCAGATATGATGGAACGGAAACGAATTATCTGAATAAATTCAAGTATGCACTGTGTTCAAAGTCAGACCGTGGTAGATTTCCAGATGATACCGAATTTGTAGACGCATTTGAAAAACGTCCAGTTTATCAGATGAACAGCAAAAATAAGATTTATATACTGGAGCGTTTTGAAAACTATGGCACAGTTGAGGTACAAAATGTTTATAAACAGGTGGACGATGGAGTGTATTCAATTGAGCATATTATGCCACAGCACTTGACTCCGGCATGGGTGAGAGAACTTGGCGAAGATTATGAGGAAATTCACGAAATATGGCTACATCGAATCGCCAACCTAACCTTAACTGGATATAACGCCAAATTCAGCAACAGTGCCTTTACAGAAAAACGTGATATGAAACATGGCTTTAGAGAGAGTCATCTCTATTTGAATCACTGGATTGGGCTTCAAAAACACTGGGGACTTTCTGAGCTGGAAGAACGTAATCAAATTTTGATGCAGCGTGCATTGACAATATGGTCCTTGCCTACAACGGATTTTAAACCAACGGAAAAACAGATGGATTCTTATTCACTAGATGATGACGTTGACTTGAGTGGTCGTGATATTGTTCGATTTAGCTACAAAAATATGGAGCAGCCAGTTACAAGTTGGGCTGATATGATGGAACGGATTTTAAAAATTCTTCATACAGAGGATAAATCTGTCCTGTCCAGACTAGCTTATTCCAAGGCAGCATCCAATGGCTTAGATGCTTATGTCAGCAATAACGTGCAAGATTTGAGAAGTGCTTTTGAAATTGATAATGATATTTTCGTTGAAAAAAATACCAGTACATCCACAAAAATCTCTATGTTACATAAATTCTTTAAGGCATACGGAGCAAATAAGGAAGATTTAATATTCTACCTCAAAGATATAAATGAAAACAGCAAAGTACAGGAAATTAGCACACGATATGAATTGCGTCGTCGATATTGGACGTTTGCCTTGCCATATATTCAGCAAGCACACAATGAAGGAACAGGACAAGGTTGTTTTTCTCGTTGTACAACAACAAAAAGTAATTGGTTAAGTGGATTTTTTGGTATTGGTGGTTTTAGCATTTCTTGCATTGCAAACTACAATAAAGCAAGAGTGGATTTGACCCTTGCCAATTCCAGTAAAGAGCGCAATAAGCAAGCCTTTGATTACTTGTTTAGTCATAAAGCTGAAATTGAAAAAATCCTTGGCAATCAGCTTGAATGGCTGCGAAGTGACGATACTAAGGCGTCTTATATTATGCTTTCTTTGGAGGGCGTTAGTATTGAAAATGAAGCAGACTGGACACAGATGGCAAAGTTCCATGCACAATGGAGCAAAAAGTTTTATGATGTATTTGTTCCTTATTTAAAACAAAAATATTAAAGTGGTATATTGGGTATTGATGGGACTATATATAATCACTGATAAATAGAGAAAATAGAATGTATTTTTTACCAAAAGGATACTAAACACACTTGGCATACTTATTGACACCTTATAAAATCTAGAGAAGTAATCAATGATATCACAAACAAAAAACTTCAAAAAGCAATGTTTTCAAGCATTATTTGTGTTGTCTGAAAATGATTGATTTTGACAGATGGCGTAGATTCAAAAACAGGAAAAAGCGATATAAGAAATCATTTTCATACCGCTTTTTTGTACGGAAACATAACAATAAGATTCTACAAAAAAATTGATATGAAAGCGTGGTATTTGGAGAAAAGCAAAAAATTAGTCTTGGGCAGATACAGTGAAAAATGACAGATACACAATGATAGTTTCTAATTCGTATTGTAAAAAAAATAGTTTTATATTATTATATCATTAAAGCATTTGTGAAATATTTTCCAAAAAGAGCATGAATATTATATCACAAGTAGACGGTAGTATTTTCATTCATTTTAATGGTAGTTCAAAAGCTTTAGAAAAACGAAACAGTTTTATGGAGAAAAATTTATACAAATTCCCTTCTTTTTCAGACTACCTTGTTGAATATGATAAAAAAAATAAAAAGTTAAATTTAGATTTATGTGTCAATGAAAAGGATATTTTAAATTTTTTAGGTTTTGTAGCAGCCAATGTATCAGAAGTGGGCTTTAGCGGCAAAACATGGCTTAGCTTTGTAGGCTCTGGTGGAAAATATTATGCAAAATAGAAACCTAAAGCTGGAAATGCCGTCTTATCGTTTAAATATGCTTATGATAATGATTTACTAGAGCGTATCTGAAAAGCCAAAAGTGCACAAAAGTCTATTATATGTTATAGTAATACAAAATAGGATATGATAGACATGGCAAAACAATAGGAACTCAGCGATTCAGAATGGGAACGCATTGCTGATTTTTTTACAGTATCCAAAACAGGACGTTCTCCAAAATGGGATAACAATGTTTAATGCAATTATGTGGCTTGCTCGCAACGGTTCTGCATGGGAAGCCGATGTCCTCCTCACTAGATATGATAAGTTAGCTTCTTCCTTTTTTTGTTTTTATTCATATTGCTACAGTTACCATTTTGTTAAAATGATGAATACATAGTACTTTTCAAATACGTCCTAAATAATAATTTTGAGTTTTCTTTTGAACTTGCATATGATTCAAAAGATGATGACAAAATAGAAAAATTTCCTTCAGAATGTCCTCTTTCTTTCATAGAGGAAAGCCAACAAGATGATGCAGATGATTATAATGGAAAATACTTTATTTATGAAAAATATTGCGAAGAATTTATTTTGAGTGCGGCTGCAGCTACAACGGAACAAATGAAACTGTTACTTAATTCTTTACAAAAATTATTATCAGAAGTTCTATCTTTAGAAGGTAATTGCTGCTATCTTACTTTGGATTGTGATTTCATTATTATAGACGCTGTGCCTAATAAAGGGTTGTCAAACTATATTGTACCGATAAATTATAAAAAATCTACATATTTTGACTAACAATATTTTAAAAAGCTTATTTATGTTGCATTATATGTTTCAATCAAATGCAAAGGCAGATAAAAACAAGTTTATTACCCATTGAAAAGTTTAAAATAATGGATAAAATTTTTTAGTATGGCAATTTTGATTTTTGTATTTTTCTAATTAGACTCATTTTCAAATAAAACTATTTTCACAAAAAAATTTTATTTTAAGGACATATCATACTCATTGGTCATGTTTCTTGACTGTTTAGGAAAATCAAAGAAAGAATAATAAGGAGTTGGTTATTTTGTCAAAAAAATATGATGTTAGTATTTATGAGATTGCAGATTTTTTATGCAAATATGATTTGCTTTCCGAAACACCAAAAGGCTTTTCAGACGCGCAAATCCAAGAGGCAGAAAAACGCTTAAATATTACCTTGCCTGCATCATACAAAAAATATCTGTCACTATATGGACAAAACACTATCAATGATAAATTTAATCATATCAATGCTCCAGCAGAAATTATCTGTTCCTATGATATGATTGATGAAATATTAGAAGACGATAAAGAATTTTTTGAATCAGCGTCTTCAGAAAAAGAAAAAAATGAATATTATCCATTTTTTAAGCTTCCAAAAGAGCAATGGCATACCATTACAGAAAACTATGTTTTAATATGGTATGAAAATCAAGGCTGTTGGAATGCAGGCTATTTAAAACAGGATCTTTTAAATGGTGTTTCTGACCCTCCTGTTTACATGTCAACACAAGACGATTTTATTACATTTGAAAAAATATGTGAAAATACAGAAGAATTTTTGACAGAAATGCTTTTCTTTTCTGCATGGGAAATCGGTTTTGACTGTTACCAAGAGCATACTTCCATCATCAATTTTATTCAAAAAGAAGGGCTTGATCAATATAAGATTTGCCAAAAAGGCACCCATACATGTATAGATACAAAAAATAACCAGCTTTATTTTTATTCCTCAATGCATGATTGTAATGAAGTATTGCTTGTCAGCGAGGAAGAATGTGATGAAGATGAGCAATAAAATACTAACCACGCGTTTGCTTGAACACTATAGGAGCTTATAAAAGCATCCACCCGCCTAGCGGGTGGTTTTTCTCATGCGGGCATAGCCCTCTGTTCCTCGCGTATGGGTGAACGCATAACCTGATCTGCCAACTGCGCCTCTGTTACCTGCTATCCTTAAAAGGGTTTTCCGATTCCGGCGTTATCCGTTCTCCCAGTTGATCCTCCCTTCATTGATTCGCTATATATTCGGCTATTCTTTCTGCATTTTTTACTGCTGTATCCACATAATATCCTTTAGACCAAAATTCTCTGTTTCTATATTTATATTTCAACTCACTGAAT
>DVLQ01000077.1 GCA_018715395.1 Candidatus Coprocola pullicola
AATATTTTTTTATTATTTTAAAACCTCTGCTACTTTAGCAAGCTCTTTTCTAATGGCAATATGCTGTGGACAGACCGCTTCACATTTTCCACATTGTATACATTGCTCTGCCTTAGCTTTTCCATGACCTCCAACAAGCCACCCTTCTTGATGAAGTGCTGCGGCTTTATCTTGATATAATGTAAAATAATTCATGGCTGTAAAAGAACCGGAAATACCAATGTTTTTTGGACAGACCTTTGCACAATAATTGCAAGTAGTACAAGGAATCAATGCAATGTTCTTGATTTCTTCTTGAGCGGAGTGCAATACTTTTTCTTCTTCCTTTGTTAAAGCAGTAAAATCTTTCATATAAGAAATATTATCCTTCATCTGCTCTATATTACTCATACCAGAAAGTACTGTAATCACACCTTCTAAATTAGCGGCAAAACGAATTGCCCAAGACGCAATAGATTTATCTGGTTGGGCTTTTTTTAATATTTTCTGAACCACTTCGGGAGGATTTGCCAGCATACCGCCTTTAACAGGCTCCATAATAATAACGGGTTTTTTATATTTTCTTGCAATTTCATAGCAACGACGAGATTGTATAGCCGGATAATCCCAATCTGCATAGTTAATCTGTAATTGTACAAATTCCATTTCAGGGTGTTTTATTAATATTTCTTCTAGTTCTTCTGGTGTAGAATGAAAAGAAAATCCAATATGTTTTATCAGACCTTCTTCCTTTTTTTGCTGTACAAAACTCCACATATCATAGTCGTCAAAAAAGTGTGTACGACTTTCTCCTAAATTATGTAGTAAATAAAAATCAAAATATCCGGCTCCTGTCTGTTTTAAAGAAGTTTCAAACTGCGCAATGGCGTCTTCTTTTGTATTGCAGTTAATCCATGCCGCATTTTTTGTAGCAAGCTGATATTTTTCTCTTGGATATCGTTCTACCAAAGCCTGTCGTATGGCGTCTTCACTTCCTGCATAAGCCCATGCTGTATCAAAATATGTAAATCCTTCTTTTAAAAATAAATCTACCATTTGTTTTGTTTGTTCTATATCAATCACATTGTCTTTTTGCGGAAGTCGCATCAATCCAAATCCAAGTTTTTTGATTTCTTCTCCCAAATATGTCATGTTTTTTTCCTCCATTCTGTTATATTCATTTTATATCAATTTCATTTAAAATCATCGACATACTTTTAGAAATATAAAAAAGAGGCAGAATGCCTTATTGAAAAGACAACTCCAAAGCCTCATTATTTTACTTGATATCTTTTTCTATTTATATCATAGATTTAGCTCTTCTATCCATTTTTTTAATGTTTCTGCACTTGTATTACTAGGAAATCTTTTAGCAGGACACCACTTTGTTTGTTCTGAACAGGAGCCATGCAACCATTTATCTGTTTCTCCTACATCACTGGTGCCAGATGTAGCAAAAGGAATCACTGTTTTTCCAGAAAAATCATAGCTTTCCAAAAATGTATTAATAATGGTTGGAGCAATATACCACCAAATAGGAAATCCAACAAATACAGTATCATACTGTTCTATATGTTCTACACTGTTTGCAATCTTTGGTCTAGAATTTTTGTCCTTCATTTCAATACTGCTTCGAGATTTGGTATCTGTCCAATCCAAATCTGCATCTGTATAGGCAACAGCAGGCTGTATTTGATAAATATCGCCTCCCACTACAGAAGCCAATGTTTTTGCTAGTTTCTGTGTAACTCCACTGCAAGAAAAATATGCAACCAATGTTTTATTCATAATCTGCCTCCTTATTTTTTACAATATCATAAATCTATTTTATTATAAAACATATTATTTCAAATGTAAAATGCTTTTCTTTTTTACTAAACCATAGAAAATTTCTATAGTATTGCATTGTTATAAAAAACATTTTCCGTATAATAATTAAAATCAACAATATTTTACTATAAAAAACAAACTATTTTATACTTTATAGTGAATAAATTGTTTGCAAAACAATGTTTCATTATATTATAGACGTATTCTAAACTTAACTGTTTGTTATTCTTATCTTCTACTATACTAAAATTTTCTGACACTTAATGATTATTTGTATTAAAATCCATTATATTTTTAATCTTTTTATATAAAATTCACCGTTATAAGTAAAAGAATAAATAATCCATTACATATAACGGTGTTAAAATCATTTTTTATAATCAAAAATATGAAATACCTTTTTTATCTGACTGCAATTTCTCCATCTGTTCCAAAATTTCTGCTAATTTTCTATATTGCTCCGCTTCCTCTTTTAATTTTGGAATTACATTACCTTCACTTGCTAATTTTCGATACAAAGCCATTTGAGAATCTGCCACCTGTTTTGAAAAAGCCCGCATATCGTCTGCCTGAACAAATTCTAATTCTCCCGGAACAAACTCAACCAGCTTTTCCGGATTTTTCAGGTCTTCTGCTGTAAAAGGCAATAATACGAAACCATAATGAAAATCACTATCTATTTCTCCCATTTGTTTCAATTCGGTCAGAAGTTCTTCTCTTTTGGATTTATCTAAATTATCTATATCATATTTATCAGCTAATGTGCTGATATCTAATTTTCTACTAATTTGTATGGTATCCTGGCGGTCTGTTTGAGATTTTATTGCTTCTTGAAATGACGTTGAAAATGCATTTCTTTTTGTGCCTGTCTGTTTTTGTGCTGAATACATAGAAGCACGCTGAGCAGTCTGATTTACTGAAATCATTTTAATTCACATCTCCTTATCTCTTTTTTATATTATTTGTTATAAGTCAAAGAAGCAGAAAATAGGCTTGTTCCAAGTCCGGTTCCGGGATATATAAACTCACAATATCCATATACATCTGTTTCATATACATCCGTAATATCTATCGGATTTGGAGTAACAATATTTTTCAACGTATAAGAGCCTGAATTATAAATAGGAAATCTTTGATATTCTCCCCCATTTATTTTTAATACCATTGCACGTGGGTCTGACGCCTCTACAACATACTCTACATTAGATAACCAGCCAACAAAGGCATAGCCTTTCGACTCTATATCTTTTTTTATGCTAGCTACTTTAGATGCTGATACAGAACCAAATATCATCTGTTGTTTTCCCTTTCCTGTTACTGTCTGAGCAGGAGAATATGTATAAAGCTCTCCTTTTGCATCCATACATAGTGGATAAGATATAAGCCTTTGAGGATACGCAAATTGATTAATAGATTGTTTTGCAGAACTTTCTTCCTCATTTTCTACTGCTTTTAAATTACTTTCTCCAATTATATGAAATTCCAGTTCATTTCCGTTTTCATCTAATAAAACAGGAGTTTCATCTAATGTAAAATTATCTACTTTCTCAAATGCCTCATCAATAGATTCTTCTGTTCCTAATGCATAGGCATAGGCAGATACTGTCATGCCACTAAACAGCATATACAATGGTTACAAAAATTTTTTTCATAAACTGTTTCACAATATATTTCCTCCTTAAATTATAAAGTAAAAAATTCTATTATTTTTTATAATATATTTAATCATATGATATATCATATATACTACACATAGCGTACTTTGTTAAATATTTTCATAAAAATTTTCAAAATAAAATCTTAATTGAAATACAAATTTCTTATATAAAACCAAGAATTCTATTATTTTTTATAATACATTTAATAACGTGACACACACACTATATGATATATATACTACAAAAGACATATATCGTCAAGTATTTTCACAAAAATTTCCAAATACATACAAAAACCCCCCGAGAATCATTTTCCGGGGGGTTTTTCCGCTTGGACACAAATATCTATAAGATAAACAAATTTTAATTAGTCGATGATTTCTGTAACAGAACCAGCACCTACTGTTCTACCACCTTCACGGATAGCAAAACGAAGACCAGGAGCCATAGCTACTTTTGTAATCAAATCGATTGTCATTTCAACGTTGTCACCAGGCATGCACATTTCTGTACCTTCTGGAAGGCTGATAACGCCTGTAACGTCTGTTGTTCTGAAATAGAACTGTGGTCTGTAGTTATTGAAAAATGGTGTATGACGTCCGCCTTCTTCTTTGCTCAATACGTAAACCTGCGCTTTGAATTTGTGGTGAGGTGTAATAGAACCTGGTTTTGCAAGAACTTGTCCTCTTTCGATTTCGTTTCTTTGCACACCACGAAGCAATACGCCAATGTTATCACCAGCTTCTGCTTGGTCAAGAAGTTTTCTAAACATTTCAACGCCAGTTACAACAACTTTTCTGATTTCTTCTGTCAAACCAACGATTTCTACTTCATCCTGTACTTTAACAACGCCGCTTTCTACTCTACCTGTAGCAACTGTACCACGA
>DVLQ01000078.1 GCA_018715395.1 Candidatus Coprocola pullicola
AAGCCGTGTGATGGGAAACTGTCACGCACGGTTTGGGGCGGGGGAAAACTTGGAGATAATGTCAAAGAGTTACCTATCGTTAAAAACGTCTACCTTATGGCTTCACCACAAGGATGGCGTACATCTTTTACTATGCAGTTAATAGCGTTAAGAATGCGAAGAAAAAATATACAGGTTTTCATATTAGCTCCCCTAAAGGGGCATGAGTTTAAACGGGCTTGTGATAATATCGGTGGAGAGTTTATACAAATTTCACCTGCTTCTTCTAATTGTATCAATATTATGGAAATCCGCAAAACGGATAAAAAATCAAATGCTTATTTAGATGGTTCTAAATTGGAATTGTCAGAGCTTGCAGCGAAGATACAAAGACTACATATTTTTTTCTCTCTATTGATACCAGATATGAATTATGAGGAAAAGCAGTTATTGGATGAGGCTTTTATCAAAACATATTATCAAAAGGGAATTACACATAATAACGAATCCCTATTGGCAGACGGTGAGAAAACGCAATATAAAAAAATGCCAGTATTAGGTGATTTATACCATGTATTATTAGAACGAGCAGAAACAAAGCGGCTTGCCACAATATTAAATAGGCTTGTAAATGGTTCTGCTAGCAGTTTTAATCAGCAAACAAATGTAAAGCTAGACAACAAATATATTGTATTGGACATATCAGAATTGACAGGAGATTTATTGACAGTAGGTATGTTTTTAGCTTTAGATTATGTATGGGATAAAGCAAAAGAGGACAGGACATTAGAAAAGGCTATATTTGTAGATGAAGTATGGCAGTTAATTGGTGCCTCCTCTAATAAATTAGCTGCTGAGTTTGTTTTGGAAATCTTCAAAATCATTCGTGGGTATGGGGGTTCTGCGATTTGTGCAACACAAGATTTGAATGATTTTTTTGCCCTGGAAGATGGAAAGTATGGAAAGGGAATTATCAATAATAGTAAAACAAAAGTAATATTAAATTTGGAGCAAGAAGAAGCACAAAGAGTACAATCTATATTAAATTTGTCTGATACAGAGGTAATGAATATCACACATTTTGCAAGAGGAAGCGGATTGATTTCTACAAACAATAATAATGTGACAGTAGAATTTAAGGCTTCTCAACTGGAAAAAGAATTGATTACAACAGATAGATATGAGTTACAACAAATTTTAAAAAGAAAAAAACAGCAGGTTTTTTCATAAAAATAAAAACAGCAGAAAAGGAGGGAGGAGATTTGTATTGAAAAAAAGAAATTGCTATAAAGTAGATGCAGGTGAATTGATTCGGGTTATTTCTACTTATCAAACATTGCAAGTAAAACAAATTTATGCCTTATTTCCCAATAGAGCAGAAATTGTAGAGGTACTATTAAAGCGTTTTATACAAGCAAACAGAATATTCTATGATAATATATTTGATTTGGTATCATATGAAAAAGAAATCAAACCAAATATTGCTATTATAAAATGTTTTTGGGTACTGTTAGATTTTATAGAGAAAATAGAGTTCCATACCATAGCCGATACACCAGCTAATATATGTTTTTTTGCTCAACAAGAATTGTATGAAATTGTATATGTTCCAAAAGAAAAAGAAATTTTTATGAATCATGCTTTTTCTTGTATGGAAGAAAAAATAGAGTCAAAAAGAATTGTTGTAATAGAACAAGAGGAACAGATACATAAATTGCATATTCTAAACACAGTAGGCTATTGCAAAGTGTTAGATAGTGGAAAGATAACATATTACCAAGTAAAACAAGAGAAAATATAACGATTTTTTTATACAAAAAGGGAGAGGATATATATGGAAAACAACGAGTTGGAAAAAAGAATTTATAGAATAAAACAAGAAATGATACGACTTTTGAATGCATTACATACCTTTGAAATAACCGATGTAATATCAAAAACATATAACTCAAATAGCTTAGATGTTGCTTTGAGAGCAGAACATATTGCCTGTACTATGAGAGGGATTGTTTTAGACAGCAGTAGTGTTTCAAAATTAGATTTTATGCATGATGTAATAGAGGAACATCAGATAAAAATAGAACAGATAAACGAGGGGCTTAAAATTGAGTTTCCATGTTTACTTCCCAAAAAGAAACAGCATAAAACCACTAAATTTATTACAGACCCTTTATTTTATGCATTCAGTCAATATACAGCTCAGCATAAAATAGAATTATACAAACAATATGTGGTTTGTTTTGTACATTGTTATAATAAAAGACTACCAGAACGTCGTATTCGCGATTATGATAATATTGAAGTCAAGCAAGTATTAGATGTCATTACAGCATTTTTTATGGAGGACGATACTGGAAAAAACTGTGATATATTTCATACGACATGGATAGGAGAAAAGGACTGTACACAAGTTTATATTATGCAAAAAGAGTATTTTCCTCAATGGTTGGTCAGTCAAAAACCAGGACTGCTGCTAGGGTAAATTATATTTGCTAGGGTAATGTAAAAGGTGTAAAAAAGATAGTTGTAAAACGGGTAATGACCGATAGGGTAAAAAAATCACTTTTTATTATGATTATTATGTTTTTAGTACTAAAGAAAAATGATTTTTTACCGAAGATGAGTGGTTGTTAGGTAATTTGTATGGTGTGAGTAGGAGGTGCATTTTATTGATTGGATTTAATACACAAGCATATCATTTTTTAGAGCTGGTAGCAATTTCAGGAGAGTACCCAGCAGAACAAATCAGTTTAGCATTAGGAGAAGGACGTTATAAAGAAAAGGTGATTGCTGAATTAAAAGAGCATAAATTGCTAAAGAGCTATTACAAAGACCAAAAAAGAGGATATCGTGTTACAAAAACAGGAAAGCGATTTTTATTAGATACCAATAAAGAACGCTTTTCTTTTTATTTAGAAGGCAATGTAGATACAAATATTAGAAAAAGTGAGTTGATACGCAGACAGAGACTGCATTATATTGCCATTGTTTTTACTATGATGCACCAAGCAGAAATTACTATATTCAGAGACTTGAAAACAGATATATTTGCTCCAGAATATAAAGCAAGACAGCCGCCGAATAGTAACTTTTCTGCTTTTTATAATTCTCGTGAAATCAAAGCATTAGGAACGCCTTCTGTAAAAATTAAAAATGCAAGAGGTATAGGTACATTGTTTGCAGCAAGAAAGTGTTTTATTGTGTACTATACAGGAAATTTTATAATGAAATGGCAATATAAATCAGAATTACGTTTAAAAGCAGTGATAAGCTATTGTATGTATCGTTGTGGTTTACAAAACGCGGCAGTGGATAAAATACAATCTATTATGATAGGTGATACAATGGAAATGGCATATACACTGATGACCAGTACAGGTGGATACCATCATAATTATTTTACATTGGACAGTACATTTGAGCATATGTATTTTATTCCTGCAAATCAACAAGGGATTACAATGCTTAAAATACTAAAACAAGAAGAGATAAAATATGAAATATACCGCATATTGTTGGTTGGTTTGGAAGCAAACAGATTGCCAGGTATACCGTGCCATGCTTGTACGGAGGATGGTAAAGCTGTACTTTTTGCTTTTGAGTTTGATATGCCCGCTATTGTTCGGTTTTATAGGGCGGTTTGTATTCAAAAACAAGAAGGCGTTATCATTTGTTTCGATTTTCAAAAGGATGTGATACAAAGATATTGCAGTAAAAACGTAACATTACAAACAATAGATTATATAAAATTAGAAAGAAGGTTTTTTGGTGAATAAACAAAAGCGAAAAAAGCTTCTTTTTTTGGTTCCCATATTGCTCTTTGTGTTGTTATATGCTGGGGGCTATACAGCACAATTTTTATATAACTATTCTATTTGGCAACAATCAGGAGCTATGCTTGGCGATGGAACTGCGCCAGAGATTCCTTCTTTTCATATACTAAAATGCTATAGTGCTGTATTTCATTTTCCAGAAGGTCTTTACGGTATAGTAATCTGTATGGCTGCTATTGGAATACTTGTACTATTTGTTATGAAGTTAGGAGTTGGAGAAACAGAAGAATATGACAGAGAACGGAATATTATTTATTCTGCAAAAGGAACATATGGAACAGCAGGTTATATGACAGAACGGGAAAGGGAAAAAGTATTGAAACTGGAATCTCCAAAAGATACACAAGGCATTATATTGGGAAAGCTGGAAAAATGGGCAGTCTGTTTGCCAGCAGAAACAAAAATGAACCGTAACATTGCTGTTTATGGAGCAAGCGGCAGTATGAAATCAAGGGCTTTTGCAAGAAACATGGTATTGCAGGCAGTTAAACGCAAAGAGAGTCTTATTATAACCGATCCAAAATCAGAGCTATATAATGATATGTCAATTTATTTAGAAAATAGTGGCTATGTAGTAAAAGTATTTAATTTGGTTAATATAGAAAATTCTGATGCATGGAATTGCTTGGCAGAAATAGAAGGACAGGAAATTATGGCACAGCTTTTTTCTGATGTCATTATAAAAAATACAGGCTCTGAAAAAGGCGACCATTTTTGGGATAATTCTGAACAAAATCTGTTAAAGGCTTTGATATTGTACGTAGACACGGAATATCCTGAAGAAAACAGAAACATTGGTGAGGTTTACAAGCTGCTTACATTAAGCACAGAAGATACACTGAATAAGCTGTTTGAGTTGCTTCCTATCACCCATCCAGCGAAATCTCCATATTCTATTTTTAAGCAGGCTGGGGAGTCTGTAAGGGGTGGCGTTATCATTGGTCTTGGTTCACGTCTGCAAGTTTTCCAAAATAAAATGATACGTGATATTACAGCATACAACGAAATTCAACTGGAATTACCAGGACAACAAAAATGTGCCTATTTTTGCATTACAAGTGACCAGGATAGTACATTTGATTTCTTATCTTCTTTGTTTTTTTCCTTTTTATTTATCAAATTGGTACGGCTTGCAGATAAATATGGAAAAGAAGGAAAATTGAAAATACCAGTTATTTTTTTATTAGATGAATTTCCGAATATCGGAAGAATACCTGATTTTAAGAAAAAAATTTCTACGGTTAGAAGCAGGAATATAGGTGTTTCTATGATATTTCAAAATATTGCACAGCTAAAAAATCGTTATCCTTTAGATGAATGGCAGGAAATTATAGGAAATTGTGACACGCAACTGTTTCTGGGTTGTACGGATGAAATGACTGCAAAATTTATTTCAGACAGAACAGGCGAAATTACCATTGGTGTCAACAGCCATTCAAAAGAACTCAATACATGGCGTGTTTCTAACTATACGCCACAATATAGAGAAACTTCCTCTACTGGCAGAAGGAAGCTTCTAACACCTGACGAAGTGTTGAGAATGCCTTTGGAGGAGGCACTAATTATATTGCGTGGTCAAAAGGTATTGCGAGTAAAAAAGTTTGATTATACATTGCATCCAGAATCTAAAAAGCTAATATCCTGCAATGTAACAGAACATATTCCTGATTGGCGAAAAAATATAGAAAGACTGGAACCAGTATTTATCCCAACACAACAAAAAATAAAAAAGAACAAAAAATCAGCTAAACAGTATCCAAAAAAGGAGGATTTTTCTTCGGAACTATCTGAAATTTCCCAAGAACTAGCAAAAGAAATAGAAGGTAATTTACAATGTTCTGATTTAACAGAACAAACTGCCAGAAAACAAATTACTAAGGCAGATAAAGATTCTATCATGTCTTAAAAAAAGGGAGGAATATTTTATGGCAAAAGAAGAGGCTATAATGAAAACAGAAGATACTATGCAGCAGGAAGTATTGGAAAAAATGGAAACAGAAGAAGCAGTGACGGTATTTCCAAAAGAAGAAATGTTGACATTGCAGCCTACACAGGATACAGAAAATAAACTGCAGCCAGAAGATATTGCATGGCATGAAGTGCAGAGTGCTACAAGAACAAGAAAAATTTTGACAGGTATGTTAAGTGGTATTGAAAAGCTAGAAAATGATACTTTCATTGCCGTTGTTTATTTCAAAGGAATTAGAGTAATTATTCCTTTATCTGAAATGATGATTGATTTGAAAGGAGAGACTTCTGGCAGTGTAGGAGAATATATTATTAGGCAAACAAAAGTATTAAATAATATGATGGGCTGCGATATTGATTTTATTGTAAAAGGGATTGATAACAAAAGTAAAAGTGTTGTAGCCAGCAGAAAAGATGCTATGGAGAAAAAACAGCAAATTTATTATATGACTCCAAATGAAAATGGGAAGTTTAAAGTCAGAGAAGGACGTATTGTAGAAGGACGTGTGATTGCTGTAGCACAAAAAGTGGTGCGAGTAGAAATATTTGGGGTAGAGTGTTCCATTGCTGCCAAAGAATTGACCTGGGATTGGCTTGGCGATGCAAGGGAACGATTTTGTGTAGGAGAAGTATTACCAGTAAAAATTCTGAATATTGATTTTGAAGAAAATGCAGATGTATTAAAGATAGAAGCCAGCGTAAAGCAAGCCACAGAAAATACGTTACTGCAAAATTTAAAAAAATGCAGAGTACAAGGGAAATATGCTGGAAAAATAACAGATATTGTCAATGGTAATATTTATGTGCGGCTGCATATTGGAGTCAACGCAGTTGCACACACATATAATGACCCACGAATGCCAGGTAAAAAAGATGAAGTGAGCTTTGTTGTCACTCGTTTAGATGAAGAGCGAGGAATTGCAGTAGGCATTATTACAAGAATCATTAGACAAAATATTTAATGTAAACACCCTTTCCTATCTATAATGAACAGGATTTTTAAAACGGAAAGGAGGTGTTTTATGCTTAAAAATCGTTTTGTGTATGCTGTACTTTGTTATCTTTTAGCTGTTATATTGGCATTGGTAGGAATCCCTTTTTTGCTTTCTAAAACCTATGGTACCAAAAGTGCTGTCTATGTCATAGAGCCGATTGCCAAGGGGGAACAAATGACAAGGGAAAATGTAGGGAGTGTTTTGGTCGGTGATTTGAATTTACCTTCGGATTTAGCCGATTCTTTAGAAGATGTTATTGGAAGATATGCAACTGTGGATATGGTAACAGGGGATTTTGTATTGTTGTCTAAAATAAGTCAAATTCCTTTTGATGGAGATACATTGCCAGAAGAATTGCCAGAGGGAACAAAAGCAGTGTCTCTTTCTGTAAAAATAATGGCTGGAAGTATAGTGGAAGAATTGAAATCAGGAGATATTATAAAATTGTATTATAATACAGACCAACTAAGAGAAATTCCAGAATTACAATTTATGCAAGTGGTATCGGCAGTATCTAACGATAAAGAGTACATCATTACTGTATTAGCTACAGAAGTACAGTCAGAAAAATTGGAGAATATGAAGCGAAACGGAGAAATTTATGCTGCCTTAATTTCACGAGATAATGAGATATTAGCAAAAGATTTGCTAAAGCAACAACAATACTATATTACAGCAAAAGAAAATTAGGAGGAAATCAATATGGCAAAAATAATTACAGTATGGGGAAGTCCAGGAAGCGGTAAAACTATGTTTTGCTGTACATTGGCTATGGAAATAGCACAACGCAATAAAAAGGTATTGCTCATTAGTGCAGACCAAATGATTCCGATGCTGCCAGTTCTAGCTCCGGCTCAAAAAGCAAAAAAAGAAACTTCTATCAGTACACTGTTTTTTGCAAACCAAATCAATAAGGTATTTGTAGCAAATGCAATTCATATACAAAAAGAATATCCCTTGATTGGCATTATGGGCTATTGTGCTGATGAAATACCAACAGATATTTTATGGCCAGGAATGCAGCGAATCCATAACATATTAGAGTTAGCTGGTGAACTGGTAGAATATATCATATGGGATTGTACTTCCAATTTAGAAAATTGTATGAATACTGCAATGATTGCATATGCAGATTTTGTACTAAGAATATTATCTCCAGATTTAAAGGGAATACAATATTATCAAAACAGCCAAAAGCTGTTACAGGCAGAACAGTATCATTTTTTTGAGCATATAACGCTGGCAGGTATGGCAAGACCTTATCATGCCATAGAGGAAATGTCTTATTTAGTAGGAAAACTGGATGGGATATTGCCTTTTCGTAAAGAAATGGACCGTTGTGCAGTAGAAGGTGATTTCTTTGGAGCTTATGGGCAGTGCCATGAAAAATACAAAGAGGTTTTGGAAGAAATGGCCGATTCCATAGAAACACTAGAAAGTAACTCATCAAAAAAGGAAGGCGATACCTATGATTTGCCATAAAACATTGAAAAAAGAAATAAGAAAGGCAAAGGGTAAAAGGAAAGGGCATACAAAGAAGAGTTTTTTGTGGTTTTTGCCCTGTCTATTATGTGTTCATGGAGGCTCTATGGGGTATTTAACAGGAAATTTCTATCTTATTCCCATATTTGCTATTGGTTTTCCTTTTTTATATGTATCCTATAGTAAACCATATCAGAAAAATGATAGAAAAAAGCTTCAAAAAAGTTTGACAATGATAACAGAACGGTATCTGGATACAGATAATATGATACAAAGTGTTTTAGATTGTATTACATTTTTAGATCAAAAGACACAATGTATATTTCAGCAGTTTTTATCAGATACACAAAAAATGCAGCTGTCTGAAGCAGTCATACTGTTACAGAAAAGAGCAGAAGCACCGTTTTTTAAACAATGGTGCAAATGTGTGTTGCTTTGTCAAAAGGACATACAATTAAAACCAATATTGCTGTCTATATTAAAAAAGGAAATTGACTTTCAAATTACAATGTCTTCTTATTTAGAACAAAAACAAAGTATTGTAAGAAAGCTAGCTGTTTTTTTGATGTTGATAGCAGTTTTTTTATTGGCAGGATATATAAAATACAAATACCTATTTTTTTTAGAATCAGTACAATGCTTGACTGCACTTTATATGCTGGTACTGATTGTGTGTATCATAGGTGTGACGAGGGATAAGGAGGCATTATATTGCAGCAAGAACGAAAAAAACGAATGATGACATTGCTGTTAGCCTGTTTTCTAACAGGAAACCATGTGTTTGCAGCAGAAGCATTGCCAGAAAAAGTGGAGACCTTCATAGAAAACGGAAACTATTATATTGTAAAAACTTACATAATAGAAGGGCAGCAAAAAGAAGAAGTGGCAGGAAAAAGCTTTGAACAAAACGGCATTCTCTATCACATTTTAGAAGTAGAAAAAAAACCAATAGAAACCATTGAGAAAAAAACTGTGGAGCAGATACAGAAAGTTGCAGTTTCTTCTAAAGATGTATCACAAGCACTTTCAAAAGTGGATTCTGAACTGTACTATACAGATGAAGAAGGGTATACAGGAAAGCTTTTTGTTGATGCACAAAATATATCCTTTCAAATAAATGGATATCGTACAAAAAGTCATACAAAAGAAAGTATCCAATATTACTATCAATTATCCTCTAAAGATATGGCTCATATTCCAAAATCCATTGTAGCAGATGGTGTAACCGTTCAGCTTAAAAATGTAGAGTGGGTCAATGTAAATCGTTCTGAAAGCAGTGATACAGCAGTAGGCAGCAACTACACGGCAAAGGCCTATTATACTGGTACTTATATGGAAAAGGTACCAGCTGGTTACATTGCAACAGTTGCATATAAAGGAGAGGCAGAAAAGAATGTGATAAATCAAACGGAATACAAAGTGATTTATGAAGGTAAAAAAATACCGTTACCAGAGATAGAAGAAAAAAGCTCTGTAAAAACAGGTATTAAAATTGCGGGAGTTCTCTGTATTTCTTCTCTGTTGCTCATTGGAATATATTGTATTATGCAGGTCTATCAACGAAGAAAAGAGGAGTGATTTTATGAAAGGTAGAACAAAAATAGCATTGACTATTGTTTTGGGACTGGTTTTATGTAGTACTCACGTTTTTGGAGCAGCAAAATATTCGGATATTGCTGGACACAAGGATAGTAAGTATATTTTAGAATATGCCCAAAGAGGATTTGTAGACGGATACCCTGATGGTACATTTCAGCCAGATAAGCCTATTACCAGAGCAGAGGTGACAGCTCTTTTGGATAAGTTTGATTTTTATGCTGTAACCTTTGACAATTTTCAACTGTTCTTGGATGTAAAAAAAGAAGATTGGTATTACAATTTTGTTTATAATGCGGCGCAGGCAGGTGTTATAAGAGGCTATGAAGGCAATGTTTTTCAACCGCAAAATACAATTACAAGATTTGAAGCAATCTCTATGCTTTCCAGTTTTGTAAGGAGCGATGACTATGATACTGTACAGCTTCCTTATGCTGACGCAGATAAAATACCTCTATGGGTGTATAATGCTGTGAAAAATCTCTATGCGGCTGGGATTATACAAGAATATGATAACAATGAAATACATGGTACAGAGCCAGTTACAAGAAGCGAAATTGTTAGAATGCTGGCAAAACTGTTAGAACAGTACCAATGGGATAAGACACAGATTACAACAGCTGCATTAAACAATGCAAAAGACCCCCTTCCTACAGCAACAGAGATTCCTTACGATTTATTAGGCTACATCACCATAGACAGTATTAATATGAAAGAATACCCCGTAAAGGATGGAGCTGATTTAACAACTATCAAAACTGCTATAGGACATTTTGCACAATCCAGCACTTGGGATGGAAATGTAGCACTTTGTGGTCATAATCGTGATTATCAATATGATTTTCGTTATCTCCATAAAGTAGAAATGGGTGATGTTGTAGTGTATAAAACAAGATTTGGAGAACGACAATATGTGATAACAGAAAAAAAGGAAATTGCAGAAACAGACTGGACACCTGTAACACAAACTACAGAAAAAAATACAATTTCTATGATTACTTGTATTGAAGAAAAGCCTGCTAAACGATTGCTTGTACAGGCAGTGCAGTTAGAATAAATTTTTTTGGATTTTTGTTGCAATTAAAAAGCCTCAACTACTATATGTATATAGAAAGAAGTTTTTTGCTATATAGTAAGGGGGCTTATTTATGAAACCAAAAAGATTTTCTATTTTTATAACACTTATGATTTCCTGTTTTATAATAGTAATACCAACTTATGCAGATGGTAATCCATTAGCTGGTGAGCAATTGGGAGATATTTCAAGAGGCAATCACCCCAATGCACCTTATTATGTATCAGATATTATTGTTCCAAGACCAAAAGCATCTATGTATACTGCTGTGCCAAAGGCGCTTTATACAAATCAAATAACGGATATTAGTGGACATTGGGCTGAACAGGAAATACGACATTTTATTTCTCAAGGATATATTACAGGGTATCCTGATGGCACATTTTGCCCGGACGAGCCAGTGACATATGCTGAATTTGTAAGTATAGTAGCTAGGTTTCAATTACAGCCTGTTCGTTTTCATGGCGGCTTTCGTTCTGCAAAATTATTTGATAGCTATGATTCTTGGGATGATACAAAATGGTATCATACTGCACTGATGATTGCCACAGAAGCGGGTATATTTGGAAATCCAGTAAAAATCAATCAAGACCAAGGAAACCAGTATCAACAGCAAATGGCATATGGTTTTTACACTATAACAGACGTAGCCAAAAGACAATATATTGCTTTGTTTTTATCTAATATGTTGCCAGATGATGAAAATGAGTATGAATTGTATTTTATAGATCAAGACAGCATCAATCCATATAGTGACGGCGTCGTCATAGATGGTGTGAAAAAGCTAGTTAAAAACCATATTATTACAGGGTATCCGGACGATACATTCCGTCCTGACGCTTCTATTACGAGAGCAGAGTTGGTTGCTATGCTTACTAAAATATTGAATCTGTACGATATGGATGAAATCCATGATAATTTGTATGGAAATTATTATGCATATTTCTGGAAACAAGATGAAATACTGATAGACTTGGTAAATGAGGCAAGAATAGAGGCAGGAGTGGAAAGATTGGAGTATCATCCAGATTTACAAGCATTGGCGGAAATTAAGAACATTGATAAAACAATACATGGGTATGAAGCGTTTGATACATTGATTATATATGATGGGAAACAGACCTATATGGGGCATATTTCAGATACCTACGGTTCCTTAAAAGAGATGGCGAGTATATTTGGTGTTCTTCTTACCATAGGTGAAAACGCGTCTACCCATGCAGTGACAGCAAAAGATGCACAGGAGGGCTGGACAAAATCTGAAGCTCATAGAAAAAATTATCTGAATGAAAGATACAAATATATCGGTGTTTCCATTGGAGATGAAGTTTCCTATGAAATGTTTGGAATGGAATAGAAAATATGGAGATATTTAAAATAGTATGAAAAAGAGCTGTTGTTTTGTTACAATAGCTCTTTTTTTATGATAAAAAAGAAAAAGGAGCGTATTTTTATGTATAAAAACATACGAAAAAGACTGCTGGCAGTATTACTATCTGTAGTATATATATTTAGTATAGTACCTACAGCCTCCGCATTTTGGGAAGATGGTTTTGTGATTCCTAGTCAAGAGGATATCAGCTCTTCTTTTGAAGATTCTGGCGGATTTGAATGGGAATGGGAAACAGGTGTAACAGAAGATTGGGATTGGATTGATATTCCAACAATAGATGAAACAGATACGCCGACTGTAGGCGATGGCAGTACCATTGCAGATATTTGGGACGATATTGTCGATACAGTCCCTGAAAGAGATACCAATATAGAAGAACTAAATATACCATCTGTCAGCACTGAAACAGAAGAAGTTTCTGTAGTTACAAGTGGAGAGGCAGTTCTAAGCAACAATTATTATGATATTTTTCCTAATGTAAAGGAACGGTCTGTGGAGGGCAGTGACCCATGGGGATATACACAAGCCGGAGATGGAAAAGTAACTATTGTTGCAGATAGATTTTTGAATAATATACTGCATTATGATGGCAAAATTGTAGATAATATTCATATTGCAAAATGGGTAAAGGATAACCCAGCAGAATTAGAGTTTCCTGCATATTGCAAAGACCCTGGATTAGCTGGTGTGGCACAGCATACACAAAAACAATATCAAATTGACCCTTATGAATATATTGGAGATACAGAAAAAAGAATTATGGGCGTAGCCAGAGCAGGATTTCCCTATAAGACTCTTCAAGAATTAGGCGTAAATGATGTAGAAGAGGCTTATTATGCAACAAATGGCGCAATACATACTGCCATTATCAATGGTGATTTGAATAACTGGGAGATTAGAAGCAGCGATCCTGATAGAAATACAAGAGTGTTAAACGCTTTAAAAAAGATTTATATGGAAGGCATTACGCAGCCCTACACACCTCCAGCAATCAAAGTAAATTTTGTACCAGTTTCTGGCGATGAAACAGCAATAGAAGACGGTGAATGGGTATCCAACACATATGAATTTAGAACAAGCTATCCTTATAATGATTGGGGATTTTATACGAATTCCGATGTACTCAATGGTATGATAGAAAATGGAGAAATGGAGCTGTTGGTAAATGGTTCTAAAGTAAATTTACAAACAGGTATCAGAGGCAGTTGGGATACTTCAAAGGGTGTTAAAATAGCCAATGGTCAATCTATAGAAGTACGTTATAAAAAATCACTGGCAGAAGCCACAGGTGCAGACTTTACTTTTACAGGAACCATTGTAGATGTTGATTTTGAAAATTGCATTACTTTTTTAGGAAACCCAACTATCAGTGGAAATTGGCAAGGATATATTTATAACACAGTACCTTATGCAGCAGATAAAACAAAGTTTTTATATAATAAAAAAGATGTACCTGAAATACCAGAACCAGATCCTGAAAATCCAGACCCAGAGCAGCCCGATGAACCAATGGAAAATGGAGAAGGAAGTTTGGTTATAGAAAAATTGGATTGGAATACAAAAGATACAGTAGCAGACGCTGTATTTCATATCAAAGGAATTTCTAAATCATGCAGTTATATCAATGTAGCCATAAAAGCAAGTCGTGGTGCAACATTGCCAGTTATTCATGGAGCCACAATTGATGTTTCAGATGGTGTGATTACAATAACAGGAATTCCAGCAGGTACTTATGAAATTACAGAGATTTCTCCTCCGCCCCATTTTGATGTGGCAGTAGGACAAAACAGCCAAAGTGTAGAAGTGGTCAATGATGCTTCTGTACATCCTAAAGTGATTTTTGAAAATAAGGAATATGGCAGACTGGAAATTGTAAAAATAGACCGATTCGACCAATCAAAATTAGAAGGAGTTTATTTTAAGGTGGAAAATAAAGATACTGGTTTTGAGCAGACTGTTGTTACAGGTGCTTCAGGTTCTGCTGCAGTAGAAGACATTCCAGCTGGCACATATGTTATTACTGAAATTGCTTCTAAACTTGGATATATTACTACAAACCAAGAGTACTCAGCAGCAGTGGATTGGGGGGAAACTACAAGTATTACCATTGAAAATGATAAAAAACCAAGCATTGAAATCATTAAAATTGATGGAGAAACTTCTAATCCTATTGCTGGTGTGTCCTTTGAAGTGACACATAAAAATAGTGGAGACAGCTTTAGTGTTACAACAGATACAAATGGTAAAATAGCATTAGAAGGCATTGAAGAAGGCTGGTATGAAGTAAGAGAAGTCGCACCAGCACCAGGATATATTGCTAATAACATAATAGAAGAAATCTATGCTGAATCAGGAAAAGAAAACAGTATCACTATTAAAAATACAAAAAAAGCAGGCATTACCATTGAAAAAGTAGATGTACACGGTAATGGTTTAGAGGGAGTTTCTTTCAATATTTATCGTTTTGGAGAAAATACACCAATACCAAACTCTCCTATTACAACAGGAGCAGACGGTACAGCCAAAATTGAAAATATAGAGCCTGGTCATTATCAGATTCAAGAGGTTGCTGCTTTAGATGGCTATTTATTAGATGATACAAAATATGATTTAGTTGTGGAAGAAGGTATTGAGCAAAATACAATCATTAAAGTAGTAAATAAACGATTGCCAGATTTAACTATTCGTAAGGTAGATGAAACGAATCCAGAACAGGGATTACCAGGGGCAATGTTTGAAGTAAAACAAGTAGATGGACAGGCATTACCAGGCAGTCCTTACACAAGCGGTGGAGATGGTATTGTAAAAATAGAGGATGTTCCATTGGGAAAATATATCATTACAGAAATCAAAGCACCTGATGGTTATGATATTTCAAATCCTCCCATGCAGTATGTCACTATGGAAGCAGATAAAGACGTCATTATTACATTTACCAATGATAAATCACCTGATTTAACCATCCGTAAAGCAGACCAAAAAAATCCAGAACAAGGATTGGTAGGAGCAATGTTTGAAGTAAAACAGGTAGATGGACAGGCTGTACCAGGCAGTCCTTTTACAACTGGTGAAGATGGCAGTTTTACTATAGAGGACTTGCCATTGGGAAAATATATCATTACAGAAATAAAGCCTCCAACTGGTTATGAATTATCAGAGGCTAATGTGCAATATGCCACACTGGAAACAGGAAAAGATGTCGTATTGACGTTCACCAATTTAACAACACCAGATTTGACAGTAAAAAAAGTGGATAAAACAGACCCTTCCCAAGGACTTTCTGGTGCAGTTTTTGAGATAAAAGAAGTAGATGGACAAAAGGTGGCAGGCAGTCCTTTTACAACTAGCGTAGATGGTACATTTACAATCAAGGATATCAAACCAGGAAAATATATCATAACAGAAATACAAGCTCCAGATGGTTATGAATTATCTGACCCTGTTACACAATATGTAACAATGGAGGCAGGAAAAGACATTGAAATATTGTTTATCAATGACACTTCTCCAGATTTAACAATACAAAAATTCGACAAACAGACAGGAAATCCTCTGTCTGGTGCTGTGTTTGAAATAGAAAAGCTGGAAGAACCCAATAAAGGAACTATAACAGGCAGTCCTTTTACAACAGATGCAAAAGGCGAAATTTATATTCCAAATCTAACGCCTGGCTCTTATAAATTAACAGAAATCAAAGCACCAGAAAATTATGTCATTGATGCACAAGAGCGTATTATTACGCTCAAAGAAGGAGAAGATTTTGTTGCAAAATTTGAAAATATCAGAAAGCCTTCTATTATGATTCATAAAGTGGATAGTGTTACAAAAGACCCGTTAAAGGGAGCAAAATTTAAAATATCTAAAGCAGTTAATGATTCTTTAGATGGTGAAATAAAAGAAATTGGTACTTATGTTACAGATGAAAAGGGACAGTTTACATTAAACTATGCAGAGCCTGGTTGGTATCGGTTTGAAGAAATACAAGCCCCAGCTGGTTATATTATCAAAGGGCCAGTAAAACAAGATATATTTTTGACCGCTGGTGAAGATAAAGAATTGACATTTGAGAATACACCAAAATCAGCTATCGTTATTAAGAAGGTGGATGCTGATACTGGAGAAGCACTTGCAGGTGCAAAATTCAAACTGGTGCATACCTCTGCCGGTGGCAGCGGAACAGAAGGTGTTACCATTGGAGAATATGTAACAAGTCATAATGGTACTATTGTAGTGGCTGGGCTAAAGCCAGGTACATATATTGTGGAGGAATTACAGGCACCAGATGGATATATTATGACAGATGCCGCAGAAACCGTATATTTAGAAGATGGTGACAGCAGTGTTGTTACAGTAGAGATTGCAAATAGTGCAAGAGCAGGTCTTTTAATTAAAAAATTTGATTCTCTGACAAAAGAACCGCTTGCAGAAGCTGTTTTTAAGGTGACAGACAGCAGAGGTGCTGTTGTAGGTGATAGCGATGGACTATTTCGAACAAATGAACGTGGTACTATATTTATCCCTAATATAAAACCTGGTGCTTATGTAGTAGAAGAAGTACAATGCCCAGAAGGTTATATTTTAGATAATACACCACAAACCATTCACGTTGAATACAATAGAGTACATTCTTTGGAGTTTTTTAATCAACCGCTCAATGATTTTATCATCACAAAAATGGACAGCGTAACAAAACAGCCTCTTGCTGGTGCTGTTGTCAAAATAACAACAGTAGATGACCAATTTATAGGTGAATATCACACAGATAAAGATGGTATTATTTCTATAAAGGATTTAAAACCAGGCACCTATAAAGTACAGGAAATCAAAGCGCCAGATGGGTATATATTAGATGATACAGTACACTTGGTGCATTTGAAACAAAATGAACCGCAGAAAGTAGAATTGTATAATAATCCAACCAATGGCTTTGTTATTGTAAAAATGGACGGAAATACAAAAGAACCGCTTGCAGATGCTGTGATTAAAGTATCTACTATAGAGGGTACACTAATTGGAGAATATCGTACCGATGCAACAGGTATGATTACGATAAAGGGTTTACTACCTGGAAATTATCATGTACAAGAAGTAAAGCAGCCAGATGGATATGTGATGGATGATACAGTACATCTTGTTGTTTTGAAACAGGATAAACCACAAAAATTAGAGCTTTTTAACTATAAAAAAGCGGCTATGATTCTTCAAAAGGTAGATAAAACAACACAGAAACCATTGGAAGGTGCAAAATTAAAAGTAACAAAAATCAATGGTGAGTTCATTGGTGAATATATCACAGGTACAGAAGGAACAGCAATTGTACCAAGTCTTGCACCAGGCTGGTATACTGTTACAGAAATTGCAGCACCGAAAGGATACAACATTGATACGGTATCAAGTAAAAATGTGGAAGTGAAAACATTTGAACCTGTTACTGTAAAATTTGAAAATTACAAAAATGCTACACTGCGTATTGAAAAAACAGATTTTATAACCAAAAAACCAATTGAAAATATAGAATTTTCTATTACAAGAAGTGATGGAAAGACATTTGGAAAATACAGAACAGACAAACGCGGTGAAATCAATCTGGAAAATCAATTGCCAGCAGGGACTTATTTGATTCGGGAAACCCAAACAGTAAAAGGTTATGCTTTGGATACAAATGTGCGTAAAATAACTTTAAATTGGGGAGAGGATAAGCTTATTGAATGGGAGAACTATCCTTTAGCAAGTATAGAAATAGAAAAACTAGATAAAGAAAGCGGCAAGCCTATTTCTGGTGTTAAATTCAGAGTATTGGACAGCGGCAAAAAGCAACTGGGAGAATATACAACAGATAGCCAAGGTAAGATTTCATTAGAAGATATGTTTATAGAAGGTACTTATTATATTCAGGAACAAGAATTAGAAGGATATTTACCAAACACAGGGCTACAGACTGTCAAAACAAAATGGGGTAAAACGACAGATATTACAATAGAAAATCAGCCTATTATGGGGCGTGTAAAGATTGAAAAAGTATCCGCTGACAATAATCCCATTAACGGTATTTTAAAAGGACAGGGACTTGAAAATGCAGAATTTACCATATATGACAGTGAAGGCAATGAGGTTGAAGTTCTTAAAACAGATAAAAAAGGTTTTGCTGTTTCTAAAAAATTGCGGTATGGTGAATATACCATGAAAGAAACAAAAACACCGACATACTATTTGAACGAAGAAGAAGCCATATCTTTCAATATCGAAAAAGATGGAGAAACAGTTAATATCAGACGAGAAAACAAGAGTACACTTTTACAGACTAATGTAGAGAAGTCGGGATATCAGGAAGTGATGAGCGGCGATACCATTCGCTATGATATATTCCATATCCAAAATCTGTCTCTTGTACCTTTAAATAATTTTTATCTGCATGAAAGCATACCCTCTGATGCCACTAGAATTACAAGATTGTTTACTGGTACCTATAACCAAAATTTGAATTATACAATTCTCTATAAAACAAATAAAAACAGTACATTTAAGGTATTAAAGGATAATCTTTTTACAGACAGAGTATATGAAATTGACTGTACACAGGGTTTGCAGACCGGAGAATATGTAACTGATATTAAATTTGAATTTGGTACGGTAGAGGTTGGTTTTCGAGAGGTGGAACGCCCATTCTTATACTGCAAAGTAAATGAAAATCTTCCCGATAAATATCAATTTACAAACCGTGCAGAGGTGGGCGGTACTTATGAGATGCAAACAGTAAAAACAGAAGATAATTTTACTACAATTGTATATGTGCCAGCTCCTGAAAATAAAGGTAAATTGCCAAAGACTGGATATTGATTTTGCTTGTATGGCTATCCTCTCATTATGAGAGGGTAGTCTTTTCTAAAAAATATACTTTTTAAGAGGTGATAAAAGTATGTTGGTTTTTATTGTACTGTGCTGTGCTTTATTAACAGGATATGGTACGTTTTACCTGCTTTGTGAACTTACGGATGCTACAACAGCAAAAGCTTCTAAAGCGATGTTCTTGTCTATGGGAAAGCATAGAAGCTGTTTCACCGTTTTTTCTATGTATCTGTTTACTATTAGTGTGATAATACAAAAAATATTAAAATTACAAATAAATACAAAGGGACGTCTTGCAAATATATTGGCATGGACAAAGAGCAAATACTCTCCAGAACTATATTGTATCAAATTTTTTGTTTTAGGTGTTTTTTTATTACTTGGTATACTTCCCATTGCAGAAATTCATATTTTAATATTCCTGTTTGCTTTTTTCAGTGTGCTGTTTTTTTGTTTTTATCAATATAGCAGTATTTTTACAGCATGGAAAAAACATGAGCAATCTATTCAGGAAGAACTGATGACATTCTCTATAATAGCTGTACAATATTTGGAAAATAAAGCAGAAATCGAAGGATTGCTACAGTTATATAACTCTATTGCAGGGATTGATTTCAAAAAAGAAATTGTTCTATTATTGGAAGACAGCCGCAAGGACTCTTTACAATTTGCCATAGAATGTTTCAGACAGAGAATACAGAAAAAACAGTGTATTGCTGTGTTTGAATTATTAGGCAAAGAAATGCCTGAAGAAGAAAAAAGAATCTATCTAAAAACATTGTTATTTCAAATGTATCAAAATAAACAAAAATATCTGAAAAGAAATATAAAAGCAACTCTATTTCGAAGAAGGCTGTTTTTTATATTTTCTTTGATAGCTACTATGGCATATTTTATAGGTATTTATCTGTTTTTTGTATACTAAGAAATATGACTGAGAGCGCATAAATTGCCCATTTGGGGAATTTGTGACAAATTTATACAACAATTTGAAGCAACACTATAGGCGTTACAAGATATGTATTATACAATATGATTTGTAAAAAAACATAAAAACCATATTTCATATCTATTGGGAGAAAGAGGTGAATCTATGAAACATAAAAAAAGGCTTGCATTAAAATGTCCTTATTGCGGCGGCAGAGCAATATTAAGAAGGACAAACTATTTATTTGGAGATAAAACCATTGGAAATGAATATGTTTATGTATGCCAGAATTATCCAAATTGCGACAGTTATGTAACAACAGTAACCAATACAATGCTGCCAAAAGGAACATTGGCAAATAAAGCGTTACGTCTGAAAAGAATAGAAACCCATAAAATATTTGATAAAGTATGGAAAACGGGTATTATGACAAAAGCCAATGCCTATTGCTGGATACAAGACAAATTTAGCCTGACAAAAGAACAGGCTCATATAGGAATGTTTTCGGAGCGAATGTGTGATGAATTAGTCAAAGAGGCAAAAATGGTATTAAAAAACAATCGCAGGATTTCATAAAAGAAGTTTTTAGGGGGGGAATTTGTATGACACAAAAAGAAAGGGAGAAAGCAGAACAATATTTATATATTGTAGGTTGGGTATTGAATAAGTATCAGCTTTACAACAATACAAACCCAAATATGGGATATGATGACTTGTATCAAGAGGGGTGTATTGCACTTTGTAAAGCAGTACAAAGATTTGATGCAGCAAAGGGCAGTCATATGAATGCGTTTGCTTTTACTGTGGTACGAAATCATATATTTGCCTACTGTAAAAAGATTAGTATGAAAAGAAGCACCATGTCTCTGTCAGAACTGACAGAAACAAAATATGCCAGCTATTTCTTTGATGATACACGAGTATATATTTTACAAATATTACAAGAGCATCATAAAAAAAGTGATGGTATTTTTAAAAAAGGGATTGAAGTCATTTTTTGGAAAATGTGTGGTTATGAAAATAAAGATATTGCTAAAATGTATCATGTAAAAAACAATGAAATCAGTGCATGGTTATCCCGAGCTATTTCAAAGCTGAAAAAAAGTAAGCAGTTTTTGGATATTGCAGTGTAAAGGAGGTATAGTATGATAGTTTATACAGCAGTTGGTAAAATGAATCTAAATAAAAAAAGTAATCATAAAGTACCGATTGAAGTATGTTCAGATGGCAAGACAAAAGAATTGAACATACAAGAAATGATTTTGTGGTCTGTGTTAGTAAATAGGGTTTTATCCAAAGAAGATTTAATGGAGATGTACTACAAAAAAATAGATGCTTTTTTATTTACTATAGAAAAGGTATTTGAAAGGGATTTTGAAAAGACATTGCAACGGCTGAGAACAAGAAATCTTATAGTGCAGGGAGAAGGGCATACCTGCGACGAAGCAGTTTATAATTTAGTGAAAAATTTATATATTACACCGATGCAAACTGGTTTGTGGTATAAAATAAATGGATTTTTTTATTTATGTTTCCAAAAGCATGTCCCCATTGGTTATGCTGTAAAGGTGTTCCAGCCCTATCAATTTACAAAAGAAGAAGCCTATGTACTAAAACTTGTAAAACAGACCCAAATGAATAGTGCTGAGGTGATTCAATGTGCCGAGATGCGTATTACAGATGTTTCTTCCAATAAAAAATTGATGAAAGCACTTTATGATGATCATACTACGACTTGTTATAATATTTGCCATAAAGCTAAGCACTGCCAGCAGCGGACTGTCATTATAAAAGCGATTTTACAACTATACAAAACGGGATTTATTCGATTTGAAAATTTAGAGTATAAATAAAAAAAGAATGAAAGACCTTCTTTCCTATCTATGTGAATGAAGGTCTTTTTCTATGAAGGAGTGTGAATGGTATGGAAGAAAATTTTAAGTATTATGATAGTAGTGAAGCAGAGCAATATACATTTTATCGTATTCCAAAGGCATTGTTTACAGAGGATATTTTTTCTGGTTTATCCTGTGAAGCAAAGGTAATTTACGGACTTATGCTAGACCGTATGAGTTTATCCTTGAAAAACAACTGGATAGATGAACAGGGACGTGTCTATATTTATTTTAAGCTCCAGGATATTATGAACTATGTGAGCTGTAGTCATGATAAAGCAGTAAAATTATTGGCAGAACTGGATGTCGCAAAGGGAATTGGTTTAATTGAAAGAAGAAAACAAGGTATGGGCAGACCAGATATGATTTATGTAAAAAGCTTTACCACAGAACAGTCAAAAAATAAGAATGCAAAACAACTCTGTGAAAAAGCAGAAGCTGCCAAGACTTCCGAAAATCAGAAATCAATACAACAAGAAGACTTAGGAAAAATAGAATGCCAGACTTGGGAAAAACAGAAGCCTGGTATACAGAAAAATGGAATTCTTGACTTCCGAAAATCAGAAACAAATAATACTGAATTAAATAATACTGAATTGAATCTTATCTATCCATCTATCTGTCAAGCACTTTATCAGAATGATAGGATAGATAGGTGGGAGCAAAGGCAAAAATATAAAGAATTTCTCAGAGAAAATATAGACTATCCTATACTGTGTAATTTTGACAGCGAGGATATGACAGATGAACTTTTAGAGCTGATGTTAGACATTCTTTGTACTACAAAGACACATATCAAAATCGGTACGAAGGATGTACCCGTTGAAGCAGTAAAGAACAGATTTATGAAGTTGAATATATTTCACATTGCCTATGTCATTGACAGCATAAAATACAATACCACAAAAATTCATAATATCAAAGCCTATCTGTTGACCAGCCTCTATCGTTCTTTGGACACTTTAGATATGAAAATACAAAATAGAATTGCACACAAAATATTACGAAAAAATGTAGAATATGATATATTAGTGCAGCAACATACAATGGAAAAAGAAAGGATAGATGAAATCCTAGAACTGATGGCAGAGGCAATCTGTACCCAAACTGCAAGTATGTTAATTGGCGGAGAAAGAATACTGCCCCATTTAGTACGAAAAAGATTTTTGTACCTCAATATGTTCCACATAGAATATATTCTGGACAGTATGGAAAAAAATACAACAAATATCCGTAATATCAAAGCTTACTTGCTTACAGCAATTTACAACGCACCCTTGACTATGAATCATAGCTATCAGGCTCAGGTAAATTATGATTTTCATGGAAATAGGCAGTAAAAAGATGGAATTGCAATATCTTTTGTAAAACATTTCTGATACGCAGAACATAAAAGAAATCATAGAAACTTATTATGATTGCTTTTTGCACCAATAGGAAGATGAAATACATGAAGAATAGAACAATAATAGTAGAGTGTCTTATAACTCACAAACAGTTGATATGAAAATAGAATTGAAAAAAATAGTGGACTAAAACTTGACTTCATGTAATTTTAACTGAAAGCAACAAAAAAATAGAGGAGAAATATCCACAAGAACTCAATGAAAGCGTTATAATTTGCAATTGTACAAAGGGCAATAAATGTCCCTATTGCTCTAATAAAAAGTTTCTTGCTGAATTCTAAAGATAATTGTTCCTTTGTTGATATTTGGGAGAAAATATAAAAAGTCCTCTATTTTCTATAGAGAAAATAGGGACTTTTATCATATGCACTATTTATCCTTTTTTACAAACAGCTTGTCCATTTGCTTCTCTTAGCATGATTAAGCAACGAACTATTGTATCAATCATTTGTATAAAATCCATCATCATGAATTCTGCATCATAGGTATCTTCCTCCAGATTTTTACAGAATTCATCCAATTCTTCTTTTCCTTTTCTGTAAGTCTCCATACATTTTTCAGGTAATTTTGGTTTTTTCTCACTCCAGTCTAATGCAAGAAATTTATGTAAAAATACCAATACATTTTTATAGCTTTGTTTTTCTCTGTTTTTACTATCTTTTAGGTACAAATCTTGTATATAATCTACTACATGAGCTAAAGCCCGATATCTTAGTTCTATTTCTTGAAATGCAGAATAATATTTGGATTTCTGTGTCATATCCATTTTACTGCCGGCTTGATAACGTCCTTTATAATAATCTAATAATTCTTCTAATGAATTTAATTTTAATTCTACCATAATACCGTCACCTTTCTTTTTTATTATGATATTACTTGTTCCTGAAAATATTTTCTTTTTTTCTTTTGAAACTTTTTTAGTATATTTTCTATCTCAGCTGTTGCTGTTTTGTGATTCTTGCCATAACATTGTACAATTTTGCCATTTTGGACTTCCAAAGTATAAAAGGGAGCTTGCAGCTCTGTACGTTTTCTCAAAAATAATATAATACTTTTTCCTTGTGCCATTTTATCAAAGTAGTGATTTTGTCCAACACAAATATGTAAAGCAATTCCTTCTTTTATCAATTCTTCCTCACAACGAGGAACCAATATAGCATAATCCTGATTTTGCCAGAACCATTTTTTGTTCCATGTTTCATAATTTTCTTGAAATTGTTTTACCAATTCCTGGTGCTTCAATCTCTTTTCTGTTTCTTTTTTAATTTGCAATCTTTCCATAGCTCTATCATGTGCCTGTTTTAATCTTTTTGGGAAAAACAAAAATGAATTTTTTAAATTATCTCCCAGTTCATTACAAGCCTTTAAATAATCATCCCATAAATCTAATATTACTTTCTTTTCCATTCCTTTGCGTTGCTGTTCTGTCATATATTTTTTCATTTTATAAAGTGTCTTATATCGTGTCCATTTCAGAGGTCTTGTATCATAACCAAATATTTGTATATAGTTTATGAAGTCCTCTTTTGTAATACTAATGTTTGTTTTGCTAATTTTTTGTAATAATACCAATTGTTCAGAAGAAATATTGTATTCTATTGCCATATTCAAATATTGTTTTCTTATGTTGAGTACTTTGTGAAGCTCTTGTTCATTGGTAGATAATATGTTTCTAACATGAATATTGGAAAAGGCATATAGAAATCTACTGCACGTTTGTTCCTGAACAAGCCGGAACAATCTACATTTTACTAATTTTTCCAGATATTGCTGACGTAATGACTTTGATAAGTAGACACCCACATCTAAGAAACTTTCACTGTTTTGCTCTAAATACAGGTCAAGACCACTATACTTCCATAATGTATCTTGTAATACTTCTTTTATCCCTTTGGGATAAATCACAGTATCTATAAGGTATATGGGTACGTTTGTATTGCACCATCTATAGTTCCCTGTCTTTTTAAAATTGCCCCATAAGAAACAGTGCTGTTTTGTTCCTTCATAAAATGTTCTGATTTCTTCAAAAAAAGAAATTTCAGCATTTTTAAAATTTGTTCCATACTTTTTATATACATAAAAGTAACGTATTACAAAGCCATTGTTTGTCTTTTGTAGAAGTGCTATATTTGTGTAGTCTACAATATTTCGTGATCTTCCTATGACTTTATATGTAATATTTTTATTACAATGAGGACAAATACCAGCTTGATTATGTCTTGGACCATATACTATGACTTCTTTTCTGCAATATGTGCAATAGCCTTTGACGCCTTTTTCTTTATTTCTATGATGGTAAAAAATGTAACGGCTTTGAAATAAAGCTGATTTGTCACACCATTTCTGAAAGTTTCTGGGAACATTTTTTACTTCCTGCATTTTATTGTCAATTTCATATTTTTCTTTTTGGTGCTTTTTATATAATCGTTGTTCCATTATATTTGCCTGAAAAGTCCTGATTTTAGAAAACACAGTATCATTGGAAGAAAAGCTGTTTTTTTCTTTGATTTTAAAAAATGTTTGTATTTTTTTATTGTCTTTCATACTTGTACAGGCAACAGTGTGACACCATTTATAATTTAAGATATGATCTAAGCAGGCTGTTTTCCAAGTAAAAGCTGTTTCATTTTCAAAATATTGTGTGATATACTCTTTTTTAGTAAAAAAGACTCTGTATCTAGGAAACTGTTTCTTTTCCAGCAAGTCCTTTGTTGTATATATGTTAAGAATCAGCATTCTTTCCTCTTTTGTTTTATGATACTCACAGGAGAAAAAATATTTGATTCCTACAGTACGTTTTGCCAAATAGAGCAATCGATTGTTTGCTGGTTTCAATGGTGCTTTTGATAATTGTTTTTTCTTCATTCTGCATACACCTCCACTTCTGGTAATAGCAATTCCTTTTCTGCATATAAACAGCAGTTTGTTGTATCAGTGTTATGTTCTTTTGCTGATTTTGTATCAGATGTATTTGTATGGAAATCCAATGCTATCTGGTTAGTATTTTTTTCTTTCTTCTCTCTTTTATTTGTTGTCTTTTTTTCTGTGTCCTTTTTTGTGTTTTTCTGTTCTATTTTATTGGTATTATTTTGGTTTTTTGCATTTTTGTTTTCTGCAATTCTACGGTTCAATTCTGCTTTTAATGCTGGAATAGATTTTTTATCAGATTCTATTTGCATTTTCATTTCTTCGTCTGAGAGGAAATAATAATCCTCTACCCACTGAAACACTTCCTTTTTTGATACAGTGCCTCCCAAGCATTGCAATGCTTCGGGTATTGTATTTTGATTGATGCACTGTTGAAATAAAAAGACTTGTGCTTTTAGTTCAACATATTGGCAGCAATCTTTTAAAGATTTACTTTCATCCAGTATGGCAAAAGTAAATTCTTGTTCCTCTTTATTTTCTTTGTATAAATAAAAAAGTATTTCTTTTACTGGTGCTGCTGTATAGTCTATTGCTTCATATTCTTGCAGTAATTTTTCCTGTGCTTTTTTCATTTCTTCCTCAATATGTATTGTTTCTTTCATAACATATGCCTCCATTCTATTTTTTTGTAATAAAAAAGCATAGCCACTAAAATTTTCATTCTAATAGCTACGCTTTTCTTTCTGAAATCTGTTTCATATTTTGTTTTTTATTGTTTTTTCTAGTTTTTCAAATAACTTAACACTTTCCTGTGTACATTCATTGCAAGGATATTTTTTATAGAGCATACCTAATTCATATACCAAAATGCTCCAATATAGACAGCTTTCATAGATGCCATCGGAAAATCTTTCCTCTAAACCATGTATTTCTCTTTGTATATTGCTTTTATTCATAGAATGACACGCTCCTTTTTGTAGCAATTTTTTTAGGTTTATGGATTCTGTAAAATGCAATACTCTGTGTTGATTCTTCTGTGAATAGATGCTTCATATCTTTTTCTCCTTCCTCTATCTTTTATGTATCAAGAGTCATCGCTTGAAACGTCACTCTGATTAAAATAAAAAAAGAGCCAATTTATTTGCATACAAAATAGATACAAATTTATTGACTCTTTACATACAAACTTAACAACGTATGACAAATATGGAACATCCATATCGAGGAATTCCTCTGCATAAATAATCATTGATAATTTTAGGCTATCACACCATACAATATCTGTCAATACAGAATTTATAATAAATTTTCCAGTGAAAAGAGTATAACATATACGAATGGTTTTGTAAAAAATGTTGAAAAATGAAAAAAATACAATAAAGCGTGACAAAAATAGCCATATTTCAGATAATGTAGTATAAGAGAAAAAGCAGAATACAATATAAAATTTTAAACCATACAGAGCGGAGAAAAGTAAGTGATAATAGGTTTTTATTATTTCACTATGTTGTGAATTGTATTTGAAAATAAAAATGTTACTATAGGCAGAAATGATATCATCACAGTAATGTGCTTATATAGATACAATAGTATATTTTTGATTAGAAAGGGGTTTTTCATATGGGAATTAGATGAACTATTGAAGGTGCAGAAGCTATCAGCTTGGATGAACACAGCATTGAAACCTGTAAATTTATAACAGATACACCAGATGATTCCAATGCAAGGTCAACAGATGTGGGAAACACAATGATATGAACAGCCGGAATTTTGACAGCAGTGGATAGGGCAGACGATACCATGAAAATTGCAAAATGGTCTGTTGTAAGAGCAGAAAGCGCTGACAGTTATAGAAAAGCAACAGTAGAAATTGTATCTGCAAATCAAATTGTGAGAAAAGTACATTTTCCCAATGCCTTTGTGGTAGATTATCAGGAACGCTACGGCGATACAGAGGGAATTGGCGAATTTACGCTGGTTATTAGACAGAAAAAAGATAAATTTGAAATGACAACCATTGACGGAGGCTATGCTTTCTAAGGCATAAAATGGAAGAATAGAGGCGCTCCTTGGCATACAAAAAAGGAATTGAGAAAACAAAAGAAAGGTATGGGGAAAAGATTGCAAAATATTTATTTTCCCCATACACTTTCGGTTTGAAAAGTTTGAGTGTGTAAGTGATGATACTGTAAAATCTATAAAACGAAAAAAAGCCTATGCACATATTTTGGGAAAAGGGCGTTTTAGATAGAGAAAAGCAGGTAAATCCCTTTGCCAATAGGCAGTTTTGGGGAGAAGCCTGCTATTTTTTTAAAAACCATGTAATTGCCAAAAGAAAGAGAAAAGAAATGACAGGTTTTGATTTTCTCATTGTAAAAGCGGCATAAAGCAGATATGGATTTCATATGTGTGACATTTGAGGAGAATGTGACAGAAATGAAATTACAGTATAAACGGAAGAAATGATAGGAGTGGGGGGATAGCTATGGCACAAAAGGAAATACCTATTTTTATTATGACCTATGAGAAGGATACGTTTCGCATTGAAAATCCAGACGTTGCCATTGAAAAAAGAATCAATGAGCATACAAAGGCAACGCTGTCTGCTGTTGTAAGCCAAGACCAGTTTGATTTTTTTTCATTGTACACAGGAGCGAAAACGAATGTTAGCTTTACTTATGTGACGGAGGAAAAGGAAGAACTGCTTTTGTTTGTGGGAATTGTAACAGAGGTGCAGACAAAAACAGAGGGGATTGGTGCCAATGCAGTATATTATCTGTATTTAGAGGCATTGTCTTATTCTTATATTATGGATATTCAATATAAAAACAGGTCTTTTCAAAATATTGATATGACTTATGAAGCGTTGTTAAATATTGTTGTAAAAGAGGAAGGCTATGATGGAGATTTTATCAATGCCATAGGTGCAGATGCCACACTGGATTGCTTTACGCTCCAATACCGGGAAACAGACTGGGCATTTTTGAAAAGACTGGCAAGCCGTTTTCATATGCCTTTGGCGGCAGATGACAAAGCCCCTGTGCCAAGAATACACTTTGGCATTTCATTTTATGGAGAAGTGGCAGAATTTAAAAATTATAATTACAGGGCAATTAGAAGCCTTGCAAAATACAGAGCAATTTCTCAAAACTACGAATCCAATTATTTGGAAACAGATACATTATTCTATGAAATTTATACAGAAAATGATAAAACGGCTTATGAAATAGGAGATACTGTGCGGTTTCGGGAGGTATTGTTTCAAATCTATGCCGTGGATACATTTATAAAAGACCATATTTTATGTCACACTTATGTGTTATCCTCTAAAAACAGCTTTTATCAGCCCAGTCTGTTTAATGAAAACGTGGTGGGCTTATCACTGAAAGGCAAAGTGCTGGAGGTGGCCAAAAACCAGTTAAGAGTACATCTTGACATTGACCAGGAACAGCCGCCCAATCCCTATTGGTTTACCTATGCCACACTGTATTCCACATGGTACTGTATGCCGGAGGTGGGGGATTATGTGAACACCTATTTTCCTACAAACAATGAAGGGGAGGGCATTGTCATCAATTCCATCAAACAGACGCCCTCAGCAGGCTTTGCCAGAGAGCGGGCAGCGGCGGCACAAAGCAGTGCAGGGGAGCAGACGGCAAGTGCGGCAAACCAGCCTGTGGATTTTGAAACAATGGCAGGAGATGAAAAAGTAAAAATGCTTGTAACAGAGCAGGGAAAAATGGTTGTATTGGACGATAGAAACGGCGTTGTGACAATACTGTGCAATCAAGGAACTTACATTACATTAAGTGATGGCGGCGGCATTTCTATTGTGACCAATAACGATGTTGTTATAAATTCTATGCAGAATATTTCCATGACAGCAAAAGAACAGGTTTTGATACAGGCTGAAACAGCCATTACATTATGTGCAGAAGGTTCCAGTATTACCATAGACCCGACGATGATTAAAGAAAAGGCAGCAGATATTTATTTGAATGAATAGAGGTGTGGCATATGATTGAAACAGGTGCAAGAACACCGGCAGCGAAAAAGAAAGAAACCCCAGAGGTTTCTATGGCGGCAGGTATGGGGTTAGCAGGTATGGCAACAGGACTGCTTATGAAAACCATATTAAATGAAGAAAAAAAGAGCCAGACACAAAGCTATATCAATAAATTGGTGCAGGATTACAACAAAGCAAGGCAGGAATAACTTATGACAAGAGCAGAAGCCATAAAAATTTATTTAAAAAGTGATGCAAAAGAAATATGTATGAAATGCCAACAAAATATATTGCAAAAAATAGATGATGATTTTGCAGGCATGGTAGAAGAATTGTCAGCTCAAATAGCATTGTTCTATGAAGGGATTGCAAAAGCACAGAAGCAGCAGCAAAAAGCAGATGTGCAGTACATACAATTTTCTTTTTTGTTATCTGGCATGAAGCAGGGAAAAGTGGAGATTTTGGCAGAGGCCTTTTCAAAGGAGTGGTATTTTGGCGGTGGTATTTATGAAATGTATTTTTCTATGGATTGGCTGGAAAAGGAATTGCATGAACTGCAAGAGATACTGAACAAAAAAAGTAAAAGATTTTTGGGCAAAGTGACAGAGGCAGATGTGGAAAGAATACTGTTGCATGAATGGCGGTTTTATCAAAAAATAGAAGAAAGCTTGTTAAAATATGCTCTGGAGCTTTCTTTAGATGAAAAAGCATTGGAGGAAATAAAAAAAGAAGAGGACGTGCATATTTTTGCCGGGGAATACAGAGGGGAATTTCATCAGATTTATACCATCAATGGAACTTCAAAACAACTGAGAGAGGTGTTATATGGATTACTTTTTAATCGAACAATATAAAAAAGCCCAAAATTATGTGGATTTTTCCATTGATTTTTTTACAAAAAAGAAAATATGGACAGAAGAAGAACCCCTCTTTTTTTCATGTGAGAATGGAGCAGAAAAAGTATATTTACCCTTTTTGGACTGCGGCGTGTGTGCCGTTTCAAAGGAGATGAAAAAAGTATTTGACACCTATCAAAAGGGTATTATAAGCCGTCCGATGATATTAACAGACGCAGAGTCAAAATGGTCAGAAGTATTTTATTGTATCAAATTAAAAGAAATAGATTGTTTGGGAAACAGCACAATATATCGAAAAAATGAGGTGCAAAAAATTTATTTGGATACAACCAAAATAGGATATAACAAAGTATTTCATATAAAAAACATACCATATGGGCATATTGTGGCAGATTTGGAAGTGGTGGAAGCATTGCTGAGAAAAAACATTACAGCATTTGACGCTGTGAAATTAGCACAGGAAGGGTGTGAAATAACATGAGAAAAAAATATGTGGTAGATGGTGCTATATTGCGATGCAGTTTAGGAACCTGTACTTCAAAATTAACAGTGCCAACTCACAGACACATTAAAATAACAGGAAAGCGAATGGCAAACAGAGCAGATGTGAATTATGCAGGCCAGTGTATAGGCAGTTTTGGCTGTTGTAACCGGTCAAGTCCGCCGCCGCCTTGTACTTATGAAATCCGTATGCCTTGGGTGGATACCCAAGAGAATGTTTTTGCAGCAAAACAAGATGCAGTATTGGAAACAAGCTGGACAATATGTGCCCAATCAGGAAGAATTACAGTGGTATTTCACGGACAGGGAGTGAGCAGTACTGAAACGGTCATAGAAAATATAGAAGAATTGGAAAAGGCAGCTGCGGCATTTCTTGGAAAGAATGCATCCACAGAAGAAATCAATGAATTGGTAAAAGGTATAGTATTGTGGGGGGATTATGAACAAACACCATGGAAAATGACAACGAACCAAACAAAAATGGAATTTGCACAATATTTAGAAAAGAAACATAGGGATTTAGCAGAATATTTTAGCAGTAAAATAGAAATCAATGACCCCTTGGGAGAAGAAACGCTGGACATTTCTTATTTGGCAGGCTGTTTGCAGGCAGACCGAGAAAATGGAGACAAATATTTATACAATATGACCGACGAAGCATTATATAATCAGGGACAAATGAATGCCCACATAGATGCCTATTTGATTGGACAGGAATATGATGAAAAAAATATGCTTTTTAGTGAAATATTAAAAAGTGCCTATGGTATTGGAGAGGCAAAGGAAACCTCTTCTTTTCTGAAAAATGGGCGGTATGCTACGTTATTAAAGCCAATAGAAAATTCTTCGCCTGCTATGAGAGAACAAGAAGGAGAATATATATTGGATACATTTGTTGTAGAAGGAGTCAATAGAGATATATATGAACCTACGGATATTTTATCACAAGGGTTAACTGATTTAGAGCATTGTGAGGTTCATAGAAAACGTCTTTTATCTCTTGTTTATCCTGTAGAAGATGTAGAAAGTTTTTTTCAATCAAACGAAGAAATTTTTTATGGTGTAGACGAAGAACATATAGAAAATGTAGAAAGGGTAGTGCGGGAAAATTTTGAAAAAGAAAAACAAAGAAGAAAATATATTTCTATGGGAAACCATACTGCAACGGAATAGAGGGGAGATGGGAATATGCTTCTCTATGAAAAAACAGGGTATTATGAAACACTGCGGCTAGAAATATTTGGTGGATATTATACACTGGAGGATATTTATATACACCAAAAAATAAATGAGCATACTATAATGCGACTGACGGCTGTTGTATCAGAAGAGTCGGCTATGATATATGAGCAGGAATTGCTTTCAAACCGAGGCTTGCGGCTGGTACAAAAGCAAGGGGAGGAAGAGCTGGTTCTTTTTGGCGGTATGATACAAAACCTCATTGTGGAGCGGAAAAATGGCATTTATTATATCCACATTGAGGGGGCTAGTTTCACAAAATATATTGATGTGCGGAAGGAAAACGTATCTTATCAAAATGAGAACAGTACATATGAAGATGTGATAGACAAGGCTCTGGAAAAGTATGATTTTTCAGGCATTCCCTATCTTTGGACAGAAAAAAGCCGTTCCAATACTGTAAATAGATTTTTACTTCAGTTCAAAGAAACAGACTGGGAATTTATAAAAAGGGTTGCATCCATAGAGCATTTGGGATTGATTCCCGATATGACAGGAAGGCATACACAGTTTTTTATTGGTTTGCCAAAGGGGCGGGAGGAAAAAACAGTACCGCCCTGCAAGCACACCGTTCAAAGGCATTTGCAAAAAGCAGAAAAGGAAGTGCGAAACGGCAGTGTAGGAAAGGACATTTACCCAGGAGATTATCTGCAATATATATTGCATGATATTACAGCCCATTATGAGTTGGGAGATGTAGTCCGTTTTCAAGATGTATCCTATATTGTTATGGAAAAAACAAGCATATTGAAAAAGGAAGACGGTATTTTATGGAATACCTATGTGGTACAGCAAAAGAAAGGCATTTCCTTCCCAAGATTATATAACAGTGCTTTGAGGGGCAACAGTTTGACGGGAACAGTCATTGATGTGAAGCGGAATTTTACAAAGCTGCATTTGCACATTGACAAGCAACAGCAGGAGGTGGCAACAGCCTGCTGGTTTCCCCAGCCCCAATATTTTACGGCAGGCAGTGACAGCGGTTTTTGCATCATGCCGGAAAGAGGGGATATGATGCGGCTGCACTTTCCTACAAAAGATGAAGCAGAGCATTATATTATTTGCTCCGACAATGGTGATTTTGACAAGCTGCTATCTTCCATCAATGCTTCAAAGGGCGGAAAGGAGCCGGAAAAAGCCACAAAGGCCTCCAACAGTAACGCCCCCTATGAGAAATATTTGACAACGCCAGAGGGAAAGGGTATGCTTTTCAATGATAGTGTTGTGAAATACCATACCACAGGAGATATCTCCACAATACAAATGGAGGACGGCAAGGGTATTACTATCAGCAGTGAAGGCAATATAGAAATGCTTGCCAACAACATTGTGCTGTTTGCCACAGAGCAGATACGCATGACGGCGGGCAAAAAAATAGAGCTGATAAGCGGAGGCAGTTCTATTATAATAGACGGAGAGGACAACCGCATTGATGAAAAGGCAGGAGATATCTATTTGGAAAGCCCTCTCAATGAGGAAACACCTGTTTTGACAGAGGATGAGGTAAGTCAAATACTGTCAGAAGCAGGATATGCCCGAGAACAAATGGTGATAGAGTATACTCCGGATGGTATACCCATTACACCGGAAAATAAATTTGATGAAGATATTTATGACTATTTGTATCACTATTGGAAAGAGCATTCGGGAGAATATGACCCGAAGGGCAATGTGGTAGCAGCAAATACAGCAAATCATATCTCGCTGAAGTACAAAACAGAAAATGAACTGAAATTTGAAAAATGGGCAATGCGGGAATTTGGTATGACAAACGAGGAGCAAACAGAGCATACATTGCCAGGATTGCTAAGCTCAGTGTTAGAAATATCAAATGTGATAGATGTTATTCTGCTGCCGGTATCTCTTTTTTCTGCCGGTGCAAAATTTGTTGGAAAGGAGGCGCTTAAGGAGGGCGGAGAAGAACTGGCGGAAGCGGCAGGAAAGCAGCTGCTTAAAATGGAAGGAAAGGAAGCTTTGCAGGAAGCAGCCACAAAGGAATTGGAAAAAGAAGCACTAAAAGCATTATTCAAAAAAGCCGCCATAGAAAATCTGGAAAAGTCAGCAAA
>DVLQ01000009.1 GCA_018715395.1 Candidatus Coprocola pullicola
TTTTCACTATATTTCTTGCAGTTGGCAGACCGCAATTGTATTATAGTGAAAAGGAGTTTTTACTTCTATCTCAACGCTAGAAGGCTTTTTTGAACCACGCGTCTAACGCGTGGTTTTCTCTATACAAAAAAAGGACACAACAATTGTGTCCTTTTTCTCAGCTTAATAAATTAATTGCAAAAGCAATGATCATAAATAATGCTCCGCCTATTTTTGTATAACGCTCTAGAGCGCCTTCCATAGAATTTCCTTTATTTCTGCTCCAATAAGTGTCTGCACTGCTTGCTGCACTGACAGCACCCAAACCCGCAGAACGCTTTGACTGTAGTAATATAATAATACACAGCACTACGCTGATTATCATCAGCACTACAGCTAAAACAAGCACAATCGTGCTAACACCGGAACCGGTTACAATAGAAGCCGCCGTACTGCCTCCTTCAGTTACTGTATTGGCAACATCGCCTGCTGTATTTGTAACTGTATCCATAGCCAACACTCCTTTCTCTTTCTTATTCTACAAAAAACCAATGTATTTATTTTACCATAAACATTTCTGACAAGCAACAAAAAAATTTTAGCTTATTGGTTTTGTTTCTTTCAAAACTATGCTACAATACAAATCATATAAAATATAGTAACTGTTATAAGGAGGTTATATTATGCAACCACTTGTTGGTATTATCATGGGAAGTGATTCAGACCTTCCCATTATGAGCGAAGCTGCAAAAATATTGGACAAACTCTCCATTTGTTATGAATTAACTATTGTTTCTGCCCACAGAACACCAGAAAGAATGTACGACTATGCAAAAAAAGCAGCCGACAGAGGATTAAAAGTGATTATTGCCGGAGCCGGAGGGGCTGCTCATCTTCCCGGTATGACGGCAGCATTGACTTCCTTGCCGGTAATTGGAGTTCCTGTAAAAACCTCTACATTAAATGGTATAGATTCTCTTTATTCTATCTGCCAAATGCCTCCCGGTATCCCTGTAGCAACTGTTGCTATCAACGGAGCGCAAAACGCCGGCATATTAGCCGCTCAAATCATAGGCACTTTTCAACCGGAAGTACTTGAAAAAGTAACTGCTTTTAAAAAAGAATTGCTTGAAATGGTAGAACAAAAAGCTGAAACATTAGAAAACATCGGCTATCAACAATATGTTATCCAAATGGCTAAAAAATAATATACTATTTTTTTAAATTCTTCAGTATCCCTTTTTCTAAATTTTAAAAGGGGTACTTTTTATATTTTTTCATAAATTTTTAATTTATATCCAATCATTTCTTTTTTTTACTAAAATAGCATTTTTTTCAAAGAATATCCCTTTTATAATATTTTTGCAATAATATATATTTTTTATACTATTTTATTTCTTCAAATCCTCTTTTTCTTTTAATTTATATAATATCAGCCAAATGTGGTCTTTTCACAATTATAATATATCAATATCTTTTTTTGTATCATCTCCTTCTTCAATAGAGCCACAACTCCTAAAAATATATATTGATAAGCTCATGTAACTTGTATACAACAAGACAATTTTTTTATAAATAATAAGTTCTATAATATTTTACTTATTTTCGTTCTATGTCTGTAAAATAATCTGTTTCTCTATACACCATATTTTTACCATAAACCATAATATTGTTAATACAGTCTAAATTCTGCCTATTTTGCACATGTTCTTGCAAATCCTTTATAGTGCCACTTGCTATAGTACTAGACAAAAGTTCCTTTTCTACATCATCTGCTAAACTTTACACAAAATTAATAAATTAAGTATTTTAAAAATAATGATTCTACTAGGATGTATCTGAAAATTCCTATGTATTTATCATTTTAACAAAATGGCAATTGCAGCAATAGGAATAAAAGCAAAAAAGGAAGATGCTAACTTATCCTATCTAGTAGCAATACGACCAAACTGTTTGAGTTTATGAAAAAAACATTCGACCAAATGTCGATGCCAATCCATAAATCATGGTTCTTTTATATTGCGTTTGGGTGGGTATCACATAGGTAGCATGATGTTGTATAATGTATTCACTGATTTCTTCGCAACCATATGCTCGATCAGCGATAATATCACTACCATGAATATCTATTGTTTCAAGTAGAGAGATGACGATTTTACTATCATGGATTTGACCGCCAGACAGCAGAAATGAAATGGGGTTGCCTAATTCATACACAATGGTATGAATTTTGGTACTTTTTTCTACCATGACTTGTACTAATAAATGGATTGTATTGCCCTTTTTTAGCTCCTGCACTTTGTGGATGTGCTTTGATACTAAGATTTTCTAAATCAGCATCAACATTTAAAATGTGAAAAACAGTTTCTAAAGTATCATCATCTCGCCATTTGCAAAATCTACTGTAAATACTTTGGTGAGGAGGATATCGACTTGGGATATCCTCCCATAGGGAATCGCTGCGAGCAAGCCATACAATTGCATTGAACATTGTTCTATTATCCCATTTTGGATACTGGAAAAAAATCAGAGATACATTCCCATTCTGAATCGCTGAGTTCATATCGTTTTGCCATGTCTATCATATCCTATCTAATATTACTATAACATATAATAGACCTTTGTGCACTTTTGACTTTTCAGATACATCCTAATATTTTTTGTATTGATATATTCATTTTCAATATAATATCATTGATTAAAATTCATTTATTATCAGACAACCTTTTAGACATTTCATCACCTTCTTTTTCCATGCTTATCTATTATTTATAAAAAAATAAAAAGGCTGTATGCTCTTTTATAATTGATATCAAACATACAACCTTTTTATTGATTATATTATTTTAATTTATTTTTTATTAATTTCATAATCTCCATTTGAACAATAGAACAACCAGAAAGAAACAGTACAATCATCCACTGCATACCATCTAATGTAGTCACTTTAAATGCTGTTTGAAAATATGGTATCCATAATATGCAAATCACCAATAAAAAGGATACTATAAAGGAAATCAGCAACCAAGGATTATGCCCTTCTGCCCTTACCCATATATATTCTGTATTGGAACGTTGATTAAAAGCACGAAACATTTGCGAAAATGCTAAAATACAAAATGCCATTGTCTGTCCTGTCATCTGTCCGCCAAGAGATATGCCTATCCAGTAGCCTGTCAATGTCATAGCCGCCACAAATATCCCTTGCACAACAACTCTTTGTATTAAATTTTTTTCAAACAATGTGCCGGATTTTACAGGCTGATGTTTCATAATATTTTTACTTGCCGGGTCAACCCCGAGAGCCAGTGCCGGCAGTGTAGCAGTTGCTAAGTTTACCCATAATATGTGCACTGCCAAAAGAGGCGCATCCCAATTAAAAATGGTTGCTATAAGCAATGTTGTAATTTCAGCAATATTACCGGCTAATAAAAATTGTATTACTTTTTGTATATTTCTATACACTCTACGCCCTTCTTTGATAGCATAGGCAATTGTTGTAAAGCTGTCGTCCAATAATATCATATCAGAAGCTTCTTTTGCCACGTCTGTACCGGTAATTCCCATTGCCACACCAATATCTGCCGCCTTGAGCGCAGGAGAATCGTTGACGCCGTCTCCTGTCATAGCCGCAACCTCTCCTGTACGTTTTAAAGATTGTATAATGCTTAATTTATCTGCCGGAGAAACACGCGCAAATACAGTTGTTGTTTTCACTGCTTCATCTAATTCCTGTTCTGTCATAGACTTTAATTCATCGCCGGATACTACTCTATCTCCCTCTTGCCATATAGTTAATTCTTTTGCTATGGCTGTAGCGGTTACTTTATGGTCGCCGGTAATCATAATGGTTCTAATACCTGCCTGACGACATACAGAAACAGATTGTGCCACTTCTTTTCTTGGAGGGTCAATCATACCTACCGCCCCCAAAAAGGTCATATCATATTCTATATCCGTATCGTCCTGCTCAGGTATTTCCTGTATTTTTTTGTAAGCAAAACCCAATACTCTCAATGCTTTTGAAGACATCTCAAGACAAAGATTTTGTATATTTTGTTTATCTTTTTCTGTCAGGTCACGAATGCCTTCTGCCGTCAATATTTTTGTACAAAGAGGAATCATTTCATCTACTGCCCCTTTTGTATAAGAAATATAATTTCCTTCTATTTCATGAACAGTAGACATTCTTTTTCGCTGAGAATCAAAAGGCTGCTCAAATAAGCGAGGATATTTATCCTCCAATTCTTCATGGTTAATGCCAAACGCCTGCGCCATATAAATCAATGCCCCTTCTGTGGGGTCTCCTATGATTTCTCCCTCTCGGTCAGGGTCAATGCTTGCATTGTTGCACAAAGCCGCTGCATAAACCAATTCTTTATATACATGAGGATGTTTTTTTGCCCCGTCTTCTATTGGCGTTACAATTCCTCTTTCAAAATCTCCATTTACTGCAATATGGGTTACAGTCATTTTATTTAATGTCAATGTACCTGTTTTGTCACTGCAAATGACAGTTGCGCTTCCCAATGTTTCTACTGCCGGTAATTTTCTAACCAAGGCGTTTCTTTTTGCCATTCTCTGTACGCCTAATGCCATGACAATGGTTGCCGTAGCCGGCAGTCCTTCTGGTATAATAGAAATTGCAAGGGAAATAGCAATTAAAAACTGTGGCACCAATGGTCTATGATAGAATGCGCCAATAGCTAATATCAAAACACAAATAATAATCCCAGCAACAGTTAACACCTTTCCCACAGCATTGAGTTTTCTTTTTAAAGGCGTATCAAAATCACTTTCTTGTTCCAGCATTCCTGCAATATTGCCTACTTCTGTATCCATGCCTGTTGCTGTGACAACGCCCATACCATTTCCATATGTAACAATAGAACTAGTATATACCATATTTGTTCTGTCGCCCAGTACACAGTCCTGTGTTAAAACGTCATCTGCATCTTTTTCCGAGGGCACAGATTCTCCTGTCAAGGAGGCTTCCTGTACTTTTAAATTAGCGGATTCTATCAGCCTCATATCTGCCGGGACCATAGTGCCGTCTTCTAAATATACAATATCTCCCGGAACCAACTCCTCTGCCGGTACAATACTTTCTTCTCCTTGCCGCAGTACACGAGCATTTGGAGTACTCATGCTACGCAGTGCTTCCAAGGAAGACTCGGCTTTTTTTTCTTGCACAATACCTATAACTGCATTGAGTATTACAATAGCCATAATGACTATGGCCTCTGTCCATTCTTTCAATACGGCAGAAAAAACAGAGGCTCCAATGAGTATTAATACCATAGGGTCTGTAATTTGTGTTTTTATCATTTGTAAAACCGTTCTTTTTGCACTTTGATGTAATGCATTTTTTCCATATTGCTGTAATCTTTTTTCTGCCTCGGCGTCACTCAACCCTTCTACTGTTGTTTGAAATGCCTCCAATACCTCTTGTGTTGTTTTTGTGTGCCAAGGCTCTCGACTGTGATTTTCCATATATTATGGAATCACTCCTTTCTTTAATTAAAATAAATTTTTATACACAAAAAGACATAGCCTGCACCCTAAAAAGAGCGTAGAATATGCCTTTGGTATCATATTGAAATTGATTTTGATTTGTTTTCCCGTCTGCGTCACTATCGCTGGCGTCCATTTGTTTGACTTCCTTTCTATGTTTTTATTTTATATTGTAGTAGTATATAGTATATGAAAAATACATCAAAAAGTCAATCAAAATACCTGCTGTTTTACAACTCTTTACACAATCTAAACATTTTTTATCAAAAAACATATGCATTTTGATAAAAAATAATGCTTTTTTTTACAAAAATTTTATTCCACCTTGATATAGTATAATGGCAAAACAAAAAATACTTATTATAATGAATAAATATAATCCTCCTATTACTATAGCGTTTTTTTCCTTTATTATGTATTTTTACAGAAATATACATCGTATCCAATACATCAACTAAAAAAATAAACTGTAATAAAATATGTATGATTGCCGTACGAGGAGAACACTTTTTTTCCAGTATACTCATACGAATCACTTGTACAGCATAAAATGCCCCTGGCAATAACATCAGCCATGTAAAAAACATCAAAATAAATATAAATCCTATAAAATAAATATAAATCCTATAAACCATGGTAAAACAACCGGAAATGCAAACAATATCGTTCCTTGGCTTGCTGCCAAAACCAATAAGCTGCCCACTGATATGACGCATACACTTACCACAAAATGAACTACAAAAAAACACAATAAACCATATTTTAGAATCAGCATACTATTGATACAATCATACATCTCTTTTTGACGATACTTTTGAAAAGATTGAATGATATTTATAATAGCTAATATAAAAATACAAAATATATAAATTGTCATAAAAATACCATAAAAAATAAAAATATTTTCAATTCCTTTTTCATTTAAATTATTTTTTATATAAAATTCTATACCATACCACATACATAAAACATTAATAGGAAAACACAATGTTAATAATAAAATGTAACTTATCTGTAAAAAATATTTTTTATATATCGTTTTACACCTTCTTTCTTTATCAATCACTATTTTTATTTTATCGAAAAAAGGTACTTCTTACTACTATAAGAAGTACCTAATATTGCAGTTATTCTTTTTCCATAATATTTACAATCAAATCAACACATTTTTCTATACCCAGCATACCACTGTTTAAACACAAATGATACCCCGTCCAATCCTGCCAAATATATTCTGTATTATTTTTATAAAAAGAGGATCTCCTTTTATCATGTTGTTTTAATACATTTAGCACTGTTTGCTGTGATACGCCATATTTTTTGGTAGCAGTTTCTATTCTGTTTTTTAAATCTGCATAAATAAATACTCTAAGACAGTCTTTTCTCTCTCTTAAAATACCTCCTGCACATCTTCCAACAATGACACATTTTTGGGTCATAGCCAGTTCTTTTATAATATTGCTTTCTTCCAAAAAAACCTGTCTATCAGCCTGCAATCCGTTTCCTGTCAAGCCACTTTGTGCCAAAAGCGCCAAGTCATACAAAAGGCTTTTATGAGCTGTTTCTTCCATATGCTCTATATTTTCCGGCTGAACATTCATCCTTTTTGCTGTCATTTCTAATATTTCTCGTCCATAGCAAGGAATCTGCAATCTTTTTGCCACAGCCTCTCCCACTGCCAAACCACTGCTGGCATACTGTCTTTCAATGGTTAAAATTCTATATTTTCCCAAAATAATCCCCCCTTTTATATTGCTTCTGCTTTTTCAAACTGACTATTGTACAACTGTGCATAAAATCCATTTTTTTCCAGAAGCGTTTCATGATTTCCTTGTTCTATAATATCTCCGTCTTTCATCACAAGTATCAAATCTGCATCTTTTATTGTAGAAAGTCTATGGGCGATAATAAAACTGGTGCGTCCTTGCATTAAAGCGTCCATTGCCTTTTGAATCTGAATTTCCGTTCTTGTATCCACAGAGCTTGTAGCTTCGTCCAATATCATAATTTTATTATCTGCCAATATAGCTCTTGCAATGGTTAAAAGCTGTTTTTGTCCTTGAGAAATATTACTTGTTTCTTCATTAAGCATCATTTGATATCCTTCCGGCTGAGTCATAATAAAGTGATGAGCATGTGCCGCTTTTGCCGCTTGTATGACTTCCTCATCTGTAGCGTCTAGTCTGCCGTATCGTATATTTTCCATAATGGTGCCATTAAAAAGCCATGTGTCCTGCAAAACCATTCCAAACAATTCTCTTAATTCCACTCTGTTAAATTCTTTTAAATCATGTCCGTCAATTTTGATACTTCCCTGATTGACATCATAAAAACGCATCAAAAGCTTTATCATGGTTGTTTTGCCTGCGCCTGTCGGTCCTACAATGGCTACTTTTTGTCCCTCTCCCACATGAGAAGAAAAATCATGTATAATTATTTGTTCCGGACGATATCCAAACTGTACGTGTTCAAAATCCACAATTGCTCTTGTTTTAGAAATATCTACCGGATTTGGCGCCGTCTGGTCTTCTTCTTTTTCTTCCAAAAATTCAAATACTCTTTCTGCGGCGGCGGCTGAAGATTGCAGCATATTGCTTACCTGTGCAATTTGCTGCATAGGCTGTGTAAAGTTTCTGATGTATTGGAAAAAAGATTGTATCTGTCCTACCTGTATTTTTCCCGTAATGGTCAGATATCCTCCCAATAATGCTACCATCACATAGCCTAAATTGCCTATAAACTGCATCAAAGGCATCATCATACCGGAAAAAAACTGTGATTTCCAAGCAGATTCATACAAATTTTGATTTACTTTTTTAAATGTTTCCACAGTTTGTTCTTCTTTATTAAAAACCTTTACAACGTTATGTCCAGAGTAAATTTCCTCTACCTGTCCATTGACATCTCCCAAAAATCGTTGCTGCTGTTGAAAATATTTTTGGGAATGTCTTGTAATCAATCCAATGACAACCATAGAAACCGGTATGATAATACAAGCACAAATTGTCATTATCACACTAATACGCAGCATCATGATAAATACACCGATAATGGTTGTAACGGAAGTAATCAGCTGTGTCACACTTTGATTTAAACTCATTTGCAATGTATCTACATCGTTTGTCACACGAGAAAGAACCTCTCCTGTTGTTCTGCTTTCAAAATATTCTAGGGGCATTCTATTGATTTTTTTAGAAATATCTTTTCTCATTGTATAAGACACATCATTTGAAATACCTGTCATAATAAATCCTTGTATCAGCATAAAACAAGAACTCATAACATACAGTCCCATTAAAAACAATAATATGCTTGCTATTTTGGAAAAGTCAATACCGCCTGTGCCATTTATTTTTAAAAGCAATCCATTAAAAATTTCTGTTGTAGCATTTCCCAATATCGTCGGACCTATAATATTAAACGCTGTTCCGGCTACAGCAAAAAGAAACATAAAAAATATGCGAGCATGATATCGTTTCATATAAACAATTAATTTTTTCATGCTTTTTTTAAAATCTTTTGCCTTCTCTCCCGGCATACCGCCATCCATAGGTCCTCTTGGCATAGAACTTCTTCTTTCGCTCATGTTATGCGTCCTCCTTTCCGCTGTTTAATTCTTTTTCAGATAGTTGTGAGAGAGCAATTTGTTTATAAACCTCACAGCTTGATAGCAGCTCTTTGTGTGTTCCTTTTCCTACAATATGCCCTTCGTCTAATACAATAATTTGGTCTGCGTGTAATATGGTGCTGATTCTTTGCGCAACGATGATAGTTGTAGCATCTTTTGTTTCCGTTTTTAACGCTCTACGCAACACTACATCTGTTTTATAGTCTAATGCTGAAAAACTATCGTCAAAAATATAAATTTCCGGATTTTTGGCAATAGCCCTTGCAATAGAAAGTCTTTGCTTTTGACCGCCTGACACATTCGTACCGCCTTGGGCAATGGGAGAATCAAAACCTTCTTCCTTTTCATTAATAAAATCAATGGCTTGTGCAATTTCTGCCGCTTTTTTAATTTCTTGTTCTGTAGCTTCTTCTTTTCCATATCTCAAATTAGAGTCAATGGTACCGGAAAATAAAATACCTTTTTGCGGTACATACCCTATTTTTTCTCGCAGCAATTTTTGAGGCAACTGTCTTACATCAACGCCATCTACCGTAATTGCACCTTCTGTTACATCAAAAAACCGTGGAATCAAATTAACCAATGTGGATTTTCCACTTCCTGTACTGCCTATGATTGCAGTTGTTTTTCCTTTTTCTGCCGTAAATGTAATATGAGAAAGCACTCTTTCCTCTGCATCGGGATAGGAAAAAGAAACATCTTCAAATGTTACCACACCTGCTTTTTCTTTTAGCGGCGTTTTTGTATTTTCTGCATCTTTTATAGTCACTTCTGTTTCTAATATTTCATTAATACGAGCCCCCGAAACACTAGCCCTTGGTATCATAATAGAAATAATCGTAATCATTAAAAATGACATAATAATCATCATAGTATATTGTATAAATGCCATCAAATCTCCTACTTGCATGGCTCCGGAATCAATTCCATAAGCACCTTTGTATACAATCAATACAGAAATACCATTCATAATTAACATCATAGCAGGCATCATAAATGTCATAGCTGTATTAACAAAAAGATTTGTTTTTGTCAATATTTTGTTTGCTTCTTCAAATCGCTCTTCTTCATGCTTTTCTGTACTAAAAGCACGAATTACCATAATACCTGTCAAAATTTCTCTTGTAATCAAATTTAATCTATCTATGAGCTTTTGCAATGCCTTAAACTTTGGCATCGCCACTGTAAAAAGAGTTCCCACTGCCAATATAATTAACGCCACTGCTACTCCAATAATCCATGCCATAGAAGTATTGGTATACAGTACCATTATAATACCGCCAATGCCTAATATGGGCGCATAAAGCACAATTCTAAATATCATCATCATAAGCATTTGTACTTGCTGCACATCATTTGTACTTCTTGTAATCAAGGAGGCAGTTGAAAATTTATCAAACTCTGCACTGGAAAAATCAATTACTTTTGTAAACACTTTCTCTCTAATATCTTTACCAAATGTCGCAGCCACACGACAGGAAAGAAATGTTACACCAATAGAAGCCGCCATAATCAACAGCGCAAACAAAAGCATTTTTGCTCCTGCTTTTAAAATATACTGCGTCTGAAGTGTTCCCAAATCCACTCCTTGCTGAGTATATTCTTCTCTTAAAAATGCAACGGCAGACTGTTGTATCACAGAATCCGGCTGTTTTTCAAATTGATTTAATAATTGCTTCGTTACAGCCATTCTTTCCTTTTGAGGCAATTGTTGTATGAAATCTACAATATTTTCATTTTCTGTTATACCCAATTGTTTTTTCATTTCTTGAGCTTGTTGACTTTCTGTTGTCAAAAAAAGCATTGCATTCATAGGTTTTGCAAATATTGCGTCTAATTTTTCTTTTACAGCGTCGTCTATTTCTTTTAATACCCACATATCTCCGGTTTTTTCATAGCTTTGCTCTACAATACTTTTTTCTTCCGGTGTAAAAAACATAGCCAATTGCTTCATAGTTTCACTTCTAAGCTGTGTTGCCACTGCATTTTCAATTCCTCCTTGCTGTATTCCCACATCTACAATTTCCGATGTATAAGACGGCAAAGAAAGGTCACAATAAGCCTGCAAAAACAATAATATAACAATCAATACTATCGCTTTTGCAGACTTTTTTAAATATTTCATTAATTTTAGCATACCTTTTTCTTTCCTCCTAACCTTCTATAATAAATCGTAATAGTAACTATAATACGACAAATTACCATTGTCAATAGTATAATTGTTAATATTATATGAACTATTGATATTCTATTGACTTTTTTCATTTCTATGATACTATATATAATAATATCAAATGATACTATTTTATTCATATAAATAAAGGAGCAAGCAAGTATGGAAGAAAAACAAAATCGTAAACTAGCAGTTGATTTTTGTAACATATTGATGGAAATGAAAAATACATTTCACAATCATATCCTTCCTTCTTCCACTATGCGATTACACTCTCATGCCTTTCATACCCTTTGTATTCTCAATTATTTTCAGCAACAGCATATTACCATGTCTGAATTGGCAGAAAAATTGGATATTACAAAACAACAACTTTCTAAAATTATCAACGATTTAGAACAAAAACAGTTCGTAGAACGCATTCATGATACAAAAAACCGCCGGCGTGTTTATATACAAATTACTCAAGCAGGACAAACGCTTTTAGAACAAGCCGGAGAAAATATCATACAACATATTTTAAAAACAATTCATTCTATTACTGAACAAGATAAAAAACGTCTTGCAGAGGCTATCTCCACATTAAATGAAATATTTTTGCAAAAGTAATATCTTTTTCATTTTTACATCTTTTACTATAAAAAACTTCTATTATATTTATGGTATCACTTCTTTTTAACATAAAATCATTTCTATAAAAAAAGAGGCAAAAGCCTCTTTTATTTTTGTATTCCCTTTAATAATTGTAATCCTAATATCATCATGCCACCTATTAAGAAAAATATAACACTAAATGTTGAAATACTCATTGCTTGTTGTGGTACATCTAATGTAGTCGGTCCCATCACAATGGCATACAAAGAACCTATCATAAGCCCTATAATGGCATATATTGTCTGGGAACGAAAGCGTTCCAATGCTATTTTTACAAAACGTACTACACTGGCAATACCGGCTAATATGCCCAAACTAAACACGATCACTGCCGGCAACGCTTCAAATTGGAATAATAATACATCTTTTACAGCGTTTATAATGGGTACATATAATCCAAATATCAAAAGTAATGTAGAACCGGAAATCCCGGGCAATACCATGGCAGAAATTGCTATCATTGCTACAAAAAATGTATACACGCCAGTACCAAAATTCATCTGCAACAGATTGATGGAGGACTCTTGTCCTCCTGTAGGATTCAAATAAGTAATAGCAGCCACTAGTACAACCCCCGCTATCAAAAATGTTATATTTTTTCCATATCCTATAATAGAATCTTTTTCTTCTTTTATCACAATAGGAATGGAAAATACAATAAATCCTAAAAATAATGAACTAATTTGATAAATGTGGCTTTGAAAAACAGCTGTTAATATTAATACTGCTAATACAAATCCTACTATCCAGCCAATCCCCAGTTGAAGTAAAAATTTTATTGCTTTTATTCTTTGCTTGATTGTTCCTATTACAAAATAATGTAACGAATTGATAAAATCATCATACTGCCCTAACAAAAATGCTATAGTTCCTCCGGACACTCCCGGCACACTGTCCGCTAAAGCCATAAAAAAACCACAAATCAATTTCATTATCATAAC
>DVLQ01000079.1 GCA_018715395.1 Candidatus Coprocola pullicola
AAGACGCCTTCACTATGATAAAAGAAGGGTTGAAGATTACATAATAGCTAACGAGCAGAGTCGATTTTTAAAATCAGCCGAGGACTATATATTGATAGAGAAGCAATAAAAAAGGCATCAGACAGTTGTACTCCAATACAAAGAAGACGATTTTGCTTAAATAAAATATATGGTTACACTTATGCGGAAATAGCAGAATTAGAAGGCTGTTCAGTTAATGAGGTTTTTAAGTGAATTTCAGCAGTAACAAAAAAACTAAAAGATATTTAAAATAGGGGTGAAAAATCAGCTCCAAGTTACCTATATATTGGAAGGATATACCTTCATATTGTGTACCTTGAAAACTGAATATACAGTATTCAGGTTTTCTGTTGAATTGACAGCGGCTTCAGGAGTAAGCGCGAAGACCTGCTTATAGCAAGAGCGATTTTTTATGTCCTGAAAAGCTCATAAAAGTGGTTAATTGAGCTACTGCGATGAAAAAGTTTAACGGAAACTATAGGTACGTACTCCACGTTTATAGGGGGATACTGCGAATATGGCATTGCCTATCGGCGGTATTATAGTGTTTTTAACCACAACTGCCTGAATATTTCCTGTGTCAGGGGTGAGCAGTAAGCGGCACTATCTTATAAGCACTTATGTTATAAAATTTTTAAAAATATATTCTTTGAGATTTCACCAATAACTTATAAGATACTTCTGGTTTTTTGCGATGTTGGGATTGCAAAAAAGCTATGGTACGCAGCATAACAGGCAAACGGGTACATTCCGTTTGTATCGAGCCGGGCGGCGGGTACGCCATGACAGCTTTTCCCCTTTGGGGAAAAGCCGAGCGAGAACTACCGCGCCGTAAAACAAGTTTAGCAACTTGTAGGCGACGACATACAAACGGCTACAATGATACTCGCACATTGGACGCCCTCAAAGCATCGTGCGCCGCACCCATAAGCATGGGCCGGGGTGAAACTCCCGTGAGGTTGCAGCTAACAACCGCCCGTTTTGCCTTTTCAGTTTATATTCTCTTTCTATCCCACGAAAGGGGGATTTTCTACTATGGAACAAACAAATAAGCAAGAAGCAAAATCCCCCATTGTACGCGAATACAAGATCGGGGATATAACCTATATCGTCAAAGCCGTTGTAAAAGACGGTGTAAGAGAGGACGCCGCGACAAAGGTACGCTCGCCTAATCCACAATGACCTAAAACAAGAAAAAAGCCCGGTATAATGCCGAAATTACTCTCCTATTGGGTTTTGTGGTATAATATACATGAACCTGTTTGTCTGGCTGTCGGAACAGGAGGTAACATGAGACAGCCGGATAAATTGACCGCATACTATTTTGGTGTGGCACTTCAAACAGATACTTTGTGCCTTGACAATCAAATGCAAAGACTTCTTTACTACGCAAGCCGAAACGGGAACGCGCACTTGCCGCGAAAGGTGGTGAGCGCAGATGAGTAACACTTTTTCCTTTCAGCAGATTGCAGCCTCCAAAGTGTTAAGCACGGAAGTTCGCGAAGCCATTTCAAGCAACGTCCTGCAATTCTATGTGTGTGATCAGCAGCAGAACACGCAGGACGAGGGCATAACGGCTTTGTATGAAAGGCTTTTGCAAGAGGACAAATTGGAGGGCGAGAGCAACAGTATTGCAAAGCAAAAGAAGATTTTGGAATGGTACTGCCTGGAGCATGGCTATACGGCAATCCAGCATTATGACGAGGACGACGGTATATTCCGATACGAACTTCAACCGCTCCGATTTTCAGCGTATGTTAGCCGATATAAAGTCGGAGAAGATCAAGCGCGTTATCGTCAAAGATATCTCCCGTTTTGGACGAGATTATTTGCAAGTCGGTTTTTATACCGATATGCTGTTTCCCGATTTTGGCGTGCATTTTATCGCTGTCAACGATGGAGTGGGCAGTATGCGGGGCGAAAATGAGTTTATCGCAATCCGTAATGTGTTCAATGAGATATACGCCCGCGACACTTCAAAGAAGATACGCGCTACTTTTCAATCGAAAGGTAAATCCGGCGAACATCTTACTACAATCCCGCCTTACGGCTACATGAAGGACCCGGATAACAAAAAGAAGTGAATTATCGACGAGGAAGCCGCGACCGTTGTGCAGCAGATTTTTGCGTTGTGCGTTTCCGGCATGGGACCGACGCAGATTGAAAAATGGTTAAAGAAAAGCAAAATCCTCAATCCTACTTTCTATTGGCTGTCAAGGGGTATGAAAGTAGGCAACAAGCCAAAGCCGGGGGTTAATCCTTACAAGTGGACGAATGAAACGTTTTCCTGTATGCTTGAAAAAATCGAGTATTTAGGGCATACGGTAAACTTCAAGACCTGCAAGCAATCTTACAAGAGCAAAACGAAGTTGTGGAACGACCCGTCGGAATGGGTAATCTTTGAGAACACGCAGCCGCCGATTGTGGAGGAAAGCGTATTTCTCATAGTGCAGAACATACGCCGATCACGCCGCCGCCCTACCAAAATGGGCGATATGGGGATTTTCTCCGGGCTGCTTTATTGTGCAGAGTGCGGCGGCAAGATGTATCAATACCGCGCAACGAACTTTACCGAAGAACAGAAGTATTTTATCTGTTCGACCTATCGGAAAGGTAAAGATTTGTGTACGACCCATTCTATTAAAAATGTTGTCCTGCACGAAATTGTTTTGCAGAACTTGCGGGAAGCAATCGAGTATGTAACGCAGTACGAAGCCGAGTTTATCCAAGAAGCAGCGGACAGCCGTTTACGGGAGCGCGACGCGGAGTTTTCCGGCAAGCGTGAGACACTTTCCAAAGCCGAAAGTCGGATTACCGAATTGGATAACCTGTTCAAGCATTTATACGAGGACAATGTAACCAGGAAATGATCAGATAAACGGTTTATCAAAATATCCCATGATTATGAGTTGGAGCAGGAAAACTTAAAATCAGTGGCAGAAGAGTTGTGAGAAGAAATCAAGCAGCAGGAAAAGTAAAAAACAAATGTTAAGGCGTTTATCAGCGTCGTAAAGAAGTACACCGATATGCAGGAACTTGACGCTTCTATTTTGAGGGAGTTTATAGATCATATAGAGGTTTCCCATACCGACAAGAAATCCAAGACAAGGGAAATCACGATTGTCTATAACTTCATCGGGGCATTTGATTTTGACCGGGCAAAATCAAATGCCCAAAATACAACCAAAAGGCAAAGAACGGCATAGCCGTTTGGCTATACCGTTCCTTGCTTCAATGTTTTCTTAATTCACCACCCCTTTAAGAGTGTAGTTTTAAGAAAATAAATAGAGAAACGGCTGTACGCTGCCCCCCATAAAAAGTTTCTTATCTCACCGCCCCATTAGGGGGTTTTTGTATAAAGAAAAATAAATTTAATAACCTAATTCTTCTCCTACAAGAATAATTTTAATACGTTTTGCCGGTCTGCTGGTACGAGTGATAAGTACTTCTGAACAAATACAATCAGGAGAAATACAATTATGGCATTTTCCTGTTGTTTTACAAGGTGTTTGGATATCAAAACGACCTGCATTGATTGGTGCAGCTATAAATCTTGTTCTGGATATGGCAGCGTCTAAATTTTGCGCTATTTTGTTAATACCACAAACAACAATGACATTTTTTGGTCCAAAACAAATAGCGGCTACACGATTGCCGGTTCCATCAATATTAACAAGAATACCTTCTTCTGCTATAGCATTTGCACTGGTAATAAAATAATCTGTTAGTAAACATTTTTGTTGCATTTCATAAGTTTCTTCCGGACTTTTTGCTAAGTCTCTGTCAATTACAGTATAGTTTCCTTCATGAATGGCTTTTGTCAATCCCATGTCTCTGATACTCATAGAGCCGCCCCAGCCAATGGAACTTCCTTCTGGAATTAAATCTAATACTTTTTTCAATGCTTCTTGTGCAGTGGGACAGTAGTATGCTTCAAAATGTCTTTTTTCAAGATTAGATACAACTGTTTTTGCTAATAAAGCATTTCTTGATTCAAGTGGTGTGGTCATATTAAAACTCCCTTCATGTTTTATAAAATTTTATAATAGATTCCATATTGGAAATCATATTTTGAAACAATAAATCTACAAGTACCATTGCAGTCATAGCTTCTACTACTACAACTGCCCTTGGAACAATAATCGGATCATGTCGACCTTTGATATTAATGTCAATGTTTTTTCCGTCTTTTGTAACGGTATGTTGTGTTTTGTGGATAGATGGAGTAGGTTTGAAGGCCAAACGGAATATTAAAGGAGAACCGTCGCTCATACCTCCCAATATCCCTCCAGAATGATTTGTTTTTTTCTGTATTTTTCCAAAATCATCTGCAAAAAAAGCATCATTATTTTCAGAGCCTTTTGTCATAGATACAGAAAATCCATCTCCAAACTCTACTCCTTTTACAGCACCGATGGAAAATAATGCTTGCCCCAAAACAGCCTGTAATTTATAAAATACAGTTTCTCCTAAGCCAACGGGTAGATTTTCTACAATACATTCTATGACGCCGCCGGCAGAGTCTTGTTGAGCCATACATTTTTTTAAATAAATTTCTGCTTGCTGTGCTGCTTTTTCATCCGGCATAAAAAGACTGTTTTTTGTTATATTATCTTTATTAAAATGATTTTGTGAAATAGAAATATTTGCAATAGATTTTGTATAAGCAAACAGTTCAATGTGAAGTACAGATAATATTTTCTTTGCTACAGCGCCTGCTGCTACACGGCAAAGAGTTTCTCGTCCGGAAGAACGACCGCCACCTCTATAATCTCTTATACCGTATTTTTTTTCAAATGTAAAATCAGCATGCCCCGGACGATAATAAGAGGCAATTTCACTGTAATCTGATGAATGATGATCTTGATTATAGACAATCATGGAAATAGGAGTTCCTGTCGTTTTTCCTTCAAATGTACCTGAAAGGATATGAACTGTATCGCTTTCTTTTCTTTTTGTACCAAAAGGATTAGAACCCGGTTTTCTTCTATCTAATTCTTTTTGAATATCCTCTTGACAAAGAGCAATCCCTGCAGGACAACCATCTATGACAACGCCTAGCGCTTTTCCATGAGATTCTCCCCATGTAGAAACAGTAAATAATTTACCAAATATAGAACCGGACAATATGTTTCACCTCATTTTTGATAGAATATAAATTATTTTAACATAGAAATATATTTTTTTTAAGAGAATTTTTCAAAATTAGAATTTTTAAGAAGAATTTTATGTGACAATTCTTTTTTTTATGTTATAATGTTTTGCATGAAAATATGATATATAATTTTTTAAAGAAGGATGCTTGAAATGATGGATATAAAAAAAGAAAAACCATTAAAATATAATCCTACCAGAATGATTGTATTAGGATTTTTTATTGTTGTTTGTATTGGAACAATACTACTTGCTTTGCCTATAGCCAGTGCCGATGGAAAGAGTATAGGATTGTTAAATGCACTTTTTACAGCTACTTCTGCTACATGTGTAACCGGTCTTGTTGTAGTCAATACTATGATACACTGGACTCTTTTTGGAAAAGTTGTGATATTATGCTTAATACAAATTGGCGGTTTAGGATTTATGACATTTATTATATTAGGACTTATGGTATTGCGTAAAAAAATCACATTATCAGACAGACTCTTGATTAAAGAGTCTTATAATCAAAATTCTTTGATGGGAATGGTTTCTTATATTAGAAAGATTATATTTGGCACACTTTGTATTCAGGGAATTGGCGCTATTTTATTATCTATCGTTTTTGTGCCTTTGTTTGGTTTTTCCAGAGGTATTTTTTATGGTGCTTTTCATTCTGTGTCAGCTTTTTGTAATGCAGGATTTGATATTGTAAGTGAGCAAAGTCTTGTACCTTATGTAGGCAATGTATTACTTAATATTACAATCATGCTTCTAATCATTATAGGGGGGCTTGGCTTTACTGTTTGGTTAGATACAGTACGTATTTTAAAATTAAAAATAACAAAAAATTGGTCTTTTTATACAGCAATCCAGAGGCTTTCTTTGCATAGTAAAATAGTATATCTATCTACTATTTTATTACTTTTTTTTGGCGCAATATTATTCTTTTTCTGGGAATGTTCCAATCCAAATACAATGGGAAAGCTATCTTTTGGAGAAAAAATATTGGCTTCTTGTATGCAATCGGTTACAGTAAGAACGGCTGGATTTAATAGCATTGACCAAGGAGCAATGACAGAAGTGTCAAAATTTATATCTATACTTCTGATGTTTGTAGGCGGTTCTCCTGGAGGAACAGCAGGAGGAATCAAAACCGTTACACTTAGCGTATTATGGATTGCTGTACTTTCTGTAATCAGAGGAAGCAATCATACACATATGTTTCATAGAAGTATTTCTTTTGTTACATTACAAAGAGCATTGGCTATATTTTTTATTAGTTTGATTATTGTTTTGATTATCACATTATTATTAAGTTTTACAGAGAGAAATATTGCTGTGGAGCATAGTTTTATTGATATTTTATTTGAAACGGTATCTGCTCTTGGAACAGTAGGTATTACAACGGGCATTACACCCTATCTTTCACCTATAGGGCGTGTCATTATTATCATTGCTATGTTTATGGGAAGAATAGGACCCATTACCATTGTCATTGCGTTAGCAAGAAAACAGCATCAAAACAAATATCAAATACAGTATGCAGAAGAGCAAATTATTGTAGGTTAATAGAAAGTGAGAGAATATGATATGTCTATTAAAAAACAATTTGTAATATTGGGGTTAGGGCGATTTGGACAAAGTGTTGCAAAAACACTTTCAGAAAATGGCGCTGAGGTATTGGCGGTAGATAAAGATTTAGAAGTAGTACAAAATGTTGCAGAATATGTTACTCATGCTGTAGCAGCTGATATTGCAGATGAAATAGATTTACGCAATTTAGGATTAGGTAATTTTGACGTTGCAGTTATCGCTACAGGAAATCATTTGGAAGCAAGTGTTTTAGCAACACTACAGGCAAAAGAAATGGGGGTTCCATATGTCATTGCAAAAGCTCCCGATGAAAATCATAAAAAAATATTAAAAAAAATTGGAGCCGATAGAGTCGTGTTGCCGGAAGGTGAGATGGGATTTCATATTGCCAATAAACTGATGTATGGAAATTTTTTTGAACTGACAGAAATTTCCAAAGATGTTAGCATTGCGGAATTAACACCAAAAAAGGAATGGGTTGGAAAACCTATTTCCGAATCTGATATTCGTGCGAAATATGGTTTAAATATTATTGCTATCCGGAAAGAAAATACCATTATTGCTTCTCCTAAACCCAGTTATACCATTGAGGAAAAAGATATATTGATTGTGTTAGGAGAAAATAAAAATATACAAAAATTCTTAAATAAAAAAGGATGAAAATACATTTTGATTGAAAGTTCTAAAAATAAAATTGTAAAAAAAATAAAATCATTGCAACAAAAAAAATATAGAGATAAAGAAAATATGTTCATTGTAGAAGGAATTCGATTTTTATCTGAAATTCCTGATGAATACCCTATTCTTTTTTTTGCGGTTTGCGATACTTTTCAAAAGAAAAATGATATTTCTATCTATAAAAACAGAGCAGAAGTATTTATTTTTTCTGATGAAATATTTCAGCTTATTTCCGAAACAGAAAATAGTCAAGGTATTTTGGCTGTTTGTCAAAAGAAAGAAATACTACAAAAAGAAGAAATACTACAAAAAGAAGGATTTTATTTAATTGCAGAGCAAATACAAGACCCTGGGAATTTGGGAACAATGATAAGAACTGCTGATGCTTGTGGTGTGAATGCAGTTTTTCTTTCCAAAAATTGTGTAGATTTATATAACCCAAAGGTTTTGCGTTCTACAATGGGTTCTATATTTCATTTGCCTATTTTTCAAAATATTGATTTAAATAATTGCATTGATAAAATGAAAGAAAAGCAAATCATAGTTTTGGCAGCGCATTTAAAGGCAGAGCAATATCCTTATGAAGTTGATTTAAAAAAAGGTTGCGCCATATTGATAGGAAATGAAGGGAAAGGACTTTCTCAAGAAATTACAAAAAGATGTACTCAGTTAATCAAAATACCTATGATAGGACAAGCAGAGTCTTTAAATGCTTCTATTGCGGCAGGCGTATTATTATATGAAGTGGTACGACAGAGGATTCTATAAAAATGGTGGTGTAATGCAATATGAAACGAATGTGGAAAAAGATTTTATTTTGCTTAATAGCAGTAGTAGGTTTTTTATATTGGCAAGACAATGGATTGATGATAACAAAATACAATTATCGTTCTAAAAAATTACCAAAAGCCTTTTCAGGATATAAAATTTTACAAATTTCTGATTTACAAAATAAAGAATTTGGAAAACATCACAAAAAGTTAGTGCTTGCAATTGAAAAACAAAAACCTGATTGCATTGTAATAACAGGGGATTTGTTAGATAGAAACCGTACAAATATAAAATCAGCTATGGAATTGATTAATCAGATTGTAAAAATAGCTCCTGTTTACTATGTTTCTGGAAATCATGAGCATCAATCCGGAGCATATGACATATTGCTTTCTTTTTTAAAACAACAAGGTGTTTTTGTATTAGAAAATGAAAAAGAAAAAATAATAAAGGATTCTGAATATATTTCTATATTGGGTTTAAAAGATAAATCAGTAAATTCACAATATAATCAGGTACTTTCTTCTTTATGCCAAAATCAAAAAACACAATTTCAAATACTACTTTCTCACAGACCGGAATTGTTTTCTGATTATGTAGAAAATGATGTTGATTTTGTATTTACAGGTCATGCCCATGGAGGACAGATTCGTATTCCTTTTATAGGAGGGATATTTGCTCCACATCAAGGCTTTTTTCCAAAATATACAAGCGGTATACATACCCAAAATAATACAACAATGGTTGTCAGTAGGGGATTGGGAAATAGTACATTTCCGTTTCGCATTAATAATAGACCGGAATTGGTTGTGGTAACGCTATTTTCTATTGAATAAATAAAAATGTATGATATAATGAAAAGCAACAAAAAAGAAAGGAAGATTTATTTATGGCAAAAAATCCTATTGTTACTATTGAAATGGCGGATGGTTCTATTATGAAATTAGAACTATATCCTGAAATTGCGCCAAATACAGTAAATAATTTTATTAGTTTGGTACAAAAGGGATTTTATAATGGTTTAACATTTCATAGAGTTATTAAAGGTTTTATGATACAGGGAGGTTGCCCTGAAGGAACTGGCATGGGAGGTCCTGGTTATAGTATTATCGGTGAATTTGATGATAATGGTATTTCAAATACTTTAAAACATGATGCAGGGGTTATTTCTATGGCGCGTTCTATGATGCCAAATTCGGCTGGTTCTCAGTTTTTTATTATGCACGAAAAATCTCCTCATTTAGATGGACAATATGCAGCATTTGGAAAAATAATTGAAGGTATGGAAACTGTAAATGCCATTGCTAAAACAAAAACAGATAGAAGTGATATGCCAAAAGAACCTCAAGTGATGAAAAGTGTTACAGTAGAGCTTTTTGGCGAAAATTATCCAGAACCAACACATTTTGATGGATTTTAAAAAAATACAATATCAAAACAAGCGAAAATTCTTTCGCTTGTTTTGAAAAAAATACAAAAAAACATTGCTTTTTTGAAAATTTTGCTTGCATTTCTAAAAAAGGTATGGTATTATAATCAAGCAGTAAGGAAATAGTAAAAAATGTGTGCGGATGTGGCGGAACTGGCAGACGCGCTGGACTCAAAATCCAGTTATGGTGACATAGTGTGGGTTCGATTCCCACCATCCGCATGTAAAAGACCTTGATATAGATTCAAGGTCTTTTTTATTTTATTATGGAAAAGGAGAGTTAAAGTGGAAATTAAAATAGTAACTAATGACAAAAAACAATTTTTAGATTTACTTCTTTTAGCAGATGAACAAGAATCTATGATAGATAAATATTTAGAAAGAGGGACTATGTTTGTGTTATATGACAAAGATATAGCTATTAGTATTTGTGTGGTGACAAAAGAAATTTATGGATATGAAATCAAAAACATGGTAACACATCCTTGTTTTCAAAGAAAAGGATATGGCGGCAGATTATTGAGCTATGTTTTTGATTATTACCAAAAAATGTGTGATGTTTTATTTGTTGGAACAGGAGAAAGTATTTCTACAACTTCATTTTATAAAAATTGTGGATTTGTTTTTTCTCATAAAGTAAAAAATTTTTTTGTTGACCATTATGACCATAAAATTTTTGAAGACGGAATACAGTTAGTGGATATGATTTATTTTAAAAAAGAACTTTTAAAATAAAAACCACCTTGATAAGGTGGTTTTTATTTATTCTATTGGCGTTTGTTCTAGACTAACATAACCGGCAGCTAATACAACATATTGTTTTTCTACACCAGAATCGTCTGTTTTTTGCATTACGCCAAGAGGAATGCCAATAGCAGAGTCTATTACACTGAATTCTTTTAATCCATTAATATTTCCGCGATAATAGATAGCATAGTTTTCTCCCTGTGCATTAGATGTTTCCATATAAGCGCCTCTTAATTCCGGGAGATTTTCTGGATTTTCTGTAATAGAAAATGTAGAATAAAGATTTACAGTCAAATCAGAAACGGATAAAAATTTATCACCATATTGTGTTGGATTTGACAAAATATCTTCATATGTGATATTTTTGTCTATAACAGAATACAATTCTTCCGGAGATGAAACAGGAAAATAATTTTTTTCGTCAGTAAAAACACTTCGTGCTTTTTCGTTAATTGTAAAATCGCTTCCTGGAAGTGTTTGCATAAATTCAAAATATTGTATGGTATTAGGATGCCAAATGTCATTGATATATGTGCCCTCTTGTACTTGTCCATTTTCAAAAACAGTTTTTCCTTCGCCTTCGAAATGTCCATTTTTAAAGGTGCCTTCATAGAACCAACCTCTTTGATTTTGATTTTGAGAAACGAACTTTCCTTGACCGTGGGGTAAATTATCTTTCATTTCTCCGGAGTATTTTCCCTGCATATCTCCAAAGGCGGTATGAAGTGTAATTTCTTTTACATTTTGCATATTTTGTTGAGCTAATACTGCATAATCAGATGATTCTGCTGCAGAGTTTTCTGTACTTTGTGTTGTTTCTGAGTTAGTTTCTGAAGTAGTTTCTTGTGCACAAGCCGGAATGGTAAAAAGAAAAGCAGTTGCAAACATCACTGCTAAAATTCGTTTCATAATATGATTACCTCCTTAAATCAATTAATTATGCACTATAGTAACATAAAAAATTTTTTATGAAAAGGGGTCCTGTTTATTTTTAATATGTTTTATTATTTTTTA